>JAUMYC010000366.1 GCA_030528845.1 Eubacteriales bacterium | reverse complement strand
CTTCCGTCTCAGGGACGGTACGTTCCTTGACCTGACGGATATGGACGAATGGCGCGAGCTGGCGGAGGCCGCCGATGCGCCGCAGCAAAACGAGGAGCAGGACGACGCAAACGGCCTTTTGCAGCTGGCGTCCTTCCGCGCGGCGTACATGATGAGCCTGCTGGAGAGCTCAGGTCTGCCGGTGGAGGCGGACGGTTCCGTCAGGCAATATGTGGCGAGCATGGATGAGGACGGCGAGCCCTGCCCCGAGCCGCTTGCCGGCGTGCTGCGGCCGTATCAGATGCGCGGCTTCATGTGGATGCAGGCGCTTGACCGGCTGAGCATGGGCGGCGTGCTCGCCGACGACATGGGCCTTGGCAAGACGCTGCAGGTGATTGCGCTGCTTTTATGGGCCAAGAGGCGGGGCGGCGATGCGCGCCCGTCGATCATCGTGGCGCCGACGTCGCTTTTGTACAACTGGATGGCGGAGATCCGCCGCTTTGCGCCGGAGCTGCGCATCGTGGTCGGGGAGGGACAGCAGGTCCAGCGCGCGCAGACGATCGCCGCGCTGGCCGCGCAGCAGGGGGATATCGACGTGTACATCACGTCCTATCCGCTCATCCGCCGCGACATCGCAGCGCTGAGCCGGGTTGATTTCCGGTTTGCGATCCTTGACGAGGCGCAGTATATCAAGAACGCCATGAGCGTGGGCGCGGGCGCGGTCAAACAGCTGCGCGCGAAGACGCGCTTTGCGCTGACCGGCACGCCGATGGAAAATCACCCCGGCGAGCTCTGGTCGATCTTTGACTTTGTGCTGCCGGGCTATCTGCTCTCCTTTGCGCAGTTCATGCACAGGTTTGGCACGGGCGAGGAGGCGGACGTGCTGCGCAGGCGCATCCGTCCGTTCCTGCTGCGCAGGCTCAAGGGAGACGTGCTGCGCGAGCTGCCGGAGAAGAACGAGATCGAGATGCTGGCGGATATGACCGAGGAGCAGAGGCGCGTCTATCAGGCGAGCCTGCTGCGGCTGCGCCCGCAGATGGAGACCATGCTCGGCGGCAGAAACCGCATGCAGGTGCTCGCCGCGATCACGGAGCTGCGCCAGATCTGCGGCCATCCGTCCCTGGTGCTGCCCTCCTATGCGGCCTCCAGCGGAAAGCTGGATCTGCTGCTGGATATCCTGCCCGGCGCGCTAGAGGCCGGGCACCGCGCGCTGATCTTCTCCCAGTTTACGCGGATGCTGCGCATCCTGCAGAGGCGTCTGGAGGCCGTGGGCGTTCAGTGCCTGTATCTGGATGGAGAGACGCCGCCCAAGCGGCGGCTTGAGCTGGTCGATCAGTTCAACGGCGGCGAGGGACAGGTGTTCCTGATTTCGCTCAAGGCGGGCGGATCGGGCCTCAACCTCGTCGGCGCGGATACGGTGATCCACTTTGACCCGTGGTGGAACCCCGCCGCAGAGGATCAGGCGACGGACCGCGCCCACCGCATCGGACAGAAGAACACGGTCAACGTCATCCGCCTGATCACGCGCGGAAGCATCGAGGAACAGGTGGTGCGCCTTGGCGCGAGGAAGCGCGAGCTGTTTGACCAGATGATCACGGCGGGCGAGGCGATGCCCACGCAGCTGACGCCGGAGGATCTCAGGGCGCTGTTTGAGTGAGCGCTTTGCGTTGACGCGGGCGCGCCTGCCGTCGTATAATGATAAAACACAAAGAAAACCAAGGAGAACGTATGCTGCACATCATCTGGGACTTTAACGGCACGCTGCTCTTTGATGCGCAGCTGGGCGTGGACGCGGACAACCATGTCTTTGAGATTCTCGGTTTGCCGGGAATCACGATTGAAGACTACCGGCGGCACATGACCATGCCGGTGCGCGATTTTTACAAGGCGCTGGGCGTCGATCTGAACGTACACAAATACGAGACGATCAGCCGGATCTGGCTGG
>JAUMYC010000365.1 GCA_030528845.1 Eubacteriales bacterium | reverse complement strand
GGAAGTCGTCCCGCTCGTCGATTTCAAACAGCTCCGCGCTCTCTTAGACGCCCGTAATCAGCATCTCAATGCTCACATCGTCAAGCGCCTGCGTGCTCGCCGTGCCGATGCGCGCGCCATAGCGCCCGCGCAGCGTGATGCGCAGCCGGTCGCTGACCTTGTAATCCTCTAGCTTGCCTGCGCGCACGCGCACGGAGAAGGATTCGCTCATGCCGATGCTGACCTCCGCCGGATCGACGCCGCTTTCCTTCGCGCGCCTGAGCAGGCGCGCAGAAAACACATCCGGATTCATGGCTTCGTTTTGATTATAATTCATGCTCAGGCCCTCACTTTCCGCCGACGGTCAGGCGGCTGACACGGATGGTCGGCTGGCCGACATTGGTGGGCACGCTGCCGCTCATCGAGCCGCACATACCCTGTCCCATGGTCATCTCCCTGCCCACGCGGTCGATGCGCATGAGAATCTCGCTGCCCTTGCCGATGAGCGATGCGCCGCGCACCGGCGAGGTGATCTTTCCGTCTTTGACCAGGTACCCCTCCTGCACGGCGAAATTGAATTCGCCCGTCGCCGGGTTGACGCTGCCGCCGCCCATCTGCGCGGCGTAGAGACCGTCGCCCATCGTGCGCAGCATCTCCTCCTCATCGTCCGTGCCCGCGGCGATGAACGTATTGCGCATGCGGCTGGTGGGCGCATATGCATAGCTCTCGCGCCGTCCGCTGCCGGTAGGCGCCATGCCCATCTTGAGGCCATTGAGCCTGTCGATCATGTAGTTTTTGAGCACGCCGTTTTCAATGAGCACAAGACGCGTAGTCGGCATGCCCTCGTCGTCGATATTCTCGCTGCCCCATTCGTTTTCCATCGTGCCGTCGTCAATCGCCGTCACGCAGGGCGCAGCGATTTTTTCCCCAAGCCTTCCGGCAAACTCGCTCATGCCCGGCTCCACGCTCGTCGCCTCCAGCGAGTGGCCGCAGGCCTCATGGAAGATCACGCCGCCAAATCCGCCCGCGATCACCACCGGCATCTCGCCCGCGCTGCAGTAAGGCGCGTCGAGCATCGTCACGGCGGTCCTCGCCGCCTTTTCGCCCACTTTTGCGGGATCGACGCGGCTGTCAAAGAGCTCAAATCCCATCATCGCACCGGGGTTCTGCGTGCCGGTCTGGTTTTCCATGCCATCGCTGGCGATGGCGGAGCAGCTCAGGCGCGTATACGTGCGCACATCGGAGGTAAAGAGCCCGTCGCTGTTGGCGATGGTCACATGCTGCTCCCTGGCCATCAGGCCTGCCGTCACCTGCGTAATGCGCCCGGATACGCCGCGGGCAGCCGCGTCCGCCGCGCGCAGGATATCCGCCCTCGCGCGCGCAGGCGCAGACAGCGCCGAAACGGCGACCGGATGCCTGTTTTCAAACGTCCTTTCATGCAGGATCACATCCCTGCCGCTGCCCTTTGTGTCGCTCACCGCCGCCGCAGCGCGGTCCGCCGCGCGCAGCAGGCCAGAAAGCGTCGTATCGCACGTATAGACATAGATGGAGCGCAGGCCGTCATAGATGCGGATTCCCGCGCCGCACGGGCGGGAAAGCGCCGCATTCTCGATCTTGCCGCTGCGCAGCGTCATGCCGAACGCACGGGTATCCTCATAAAAAATCTCGGCAAACGTGCCGCCGCGCGAAAGCGCCCGCGTCAGCGCCCGTTCACAATTCTGCTTGCTGATCATCGATGATCCCTCTCTTTCAACCCTTTCAGTATACCCTGCAAATCCCCGGTTGTAAACCATCCCCGGCGCAAAGACCCATCGGTCAGTTTGCTACAAAATTTGAAAAACCCTTGCGCAAGCATGCCGCGGCGTGTAGAATACAATATGGATATCATACTGCCGCCGTATGCGCTGAGATACAAAAGGAAAGTTGCAGGGAGGGAAGGCCATGTC
>JAUMYC010000006.1 GCA_030528845.1 Eubacteriales bacterium | reverse complement strand
CTGATCAAGCAGGTGTACGATCTGAACCGGCTCAAGCCCGAGCAGACCGTCATGATGCAGCTCTACCCGGAGATCTACTCCTGCATCGGCTGCAACGCCTGCACGCGCGCCTGCACGCAGGGGCTCAACGTCATGGAATACATCGGCTTTGCGCAGGGCGGCGATTTTGCCATGTGCGCGCAGGAGAGCTTTGACTGCGTGATGTGCGGCCTGTGCTCCTCGCGCTGCCCGGCGGGCATTTCGCATCCGCAGGTGGCGCTGCTGGCGCGGCGGCTCTACGGCAAGTACATCGCCCCGGAGAGCGCGCATCTCAAGGAACGCGTGCAGGAAGTGCAGCGGGGCGACTTCCGCGAGCTGATCGAACGGCTGATGCAAAGGCCGGTCGAGGAACTGCGCGAGCTGTACAACCAACGCGACATCGAGCAATAATAAGGAGGGGCAAGGGCGATATGTACCCAGAATATATCAGAGCATCTCTCCGGCTTGTGGAACAAAACCGGGCGGCCAACGCGGCGCTGGAGCCCCGGCGCATGGACGCCGCCGAAAAGCAGGCACTGCTGGAGGAGTTTCATCCGGACCACCGGGCAGACCGGTTTGCCGCTCTGCTCGCCGGGCCGAACAAGGGCGAGCGCGCTCCGGCTGAGCTGGCGCGGCTTTTGCAGGCGCACAGCCGCATCACGCCTTCCTCGGTCGATCTCTCCGCGCCGGATCACGACGTGGACGTGCTGATCATCGGCGGCGGCGGCGCGGGCTGCGCAGCTGCCATCGAGGCGCACGCGGCCGGCGCAAGGGCGCTGATCGCGACCAAGCTGCGCCTGGGCGACGCGAACACCATGATGGCCGAGGGCGGCATCCAGGCGGCGGACAAGCCCAACGATTCCCCCGCCATTCACTTTCTGGACGCCTTCGGAGGGGGGCATTTCGCCGCAAAGCGCGAGCTGCTGGCCCGTCTGGTGAGCGAAGCGCCGGAGGCCATCCTCTGGCTCAACGAGCTGGGCGTGGAATTTGACAAGGCGCCGGACGGCACGATGATCACCACCCACGGCGGCGGCACCTCGCGCAAGCGCATGCACGCGGCAAAGGACTATACCGGCGCGGAGATCATGCGCACGCTGCGCGACGAGACGCTCAACTGCGGCGTGCCCGTGCTGGAGTTCACCTCCGCAGTCGAGCTGATCCTCGACGAACACGGCTGCTGCGCGGGCGCGGTGCTCATGAACATGGAAACGCGCGAATTGTATGTCGCGCGCGCAAAGGCGGTCGTTATCGCCACGGGCGGCGCGGGGCGCATGCATTATCAGGGCTTCCCCACCTCCAACCATTACGGTGCCACCGCCGACGGCCTCGTTTTGGGCTATCGCGCCGGAGCGAAGCTGCTTTATCAGGATTCGCTGCAGTATCACCCCACCGGCGCGGCCTATCCCGTGCAGATCTTCGGCGCGCTGGTGACGGAAAAGGTGCGCTCTCTGGGCGCGAAGCTGATCAACAGCGAGGGTGAGGTGTTCGTACACCCGCTCGAGACCCGCGACGTCGCCGCGGCGGCGATCATCCGCGAATGCCGGCAGCGCGGCAAGGGGCTCGAAACGGGCGAAGGACAGGGCGTATGGCTCGACACGCCCATGATCGAACTCAAAAACGGCGAGGGCACGATCGAAGCGCGCATCCCCGCCATGCTGCGCATGTTTGAGGAATACGGCGTGGATATCCGCAAAGAGCCGATCCTCGTCTATCCCACGCTGCACTATCAGAACGGCGGGCTGGACGTGGACCGCAGCGGCATGACGCCCAACGTGCCCGGCCTGTTCGTGGCCGGAGAGGCCGTCGGCGGCATCCACGGGCGCAACCGCCTGATGGGCAACAGCCTGCTGGACATCATCGTCTTCGGGCGCGGCGCGGGCAAAGCCGCCGCCGAGCGCGCGCAGGGCTATGAGCCGGCCGCGCTGAGCCTTGCGCACATCGAAGCATTTGACAGGGAGCTCAAAGAGGCCGGCTGCGAAACGGACGCGGTCTCCCCCATGCTCCTGCCGGACTACCGCCGCACCTTCCCTGCGGCGCAGCGATAAGAAGGAGGGGCGTGCGATGCAATTGTTCGGAAGTCTGATCTCCGTCGGCGGCGTGCCGTTTCTCCTGTTTTCCCTGCTGATCATCTCCGCGGCGGGCTATCTGCTCGGCTCGGTGCACGTCAAGGGCATCAGCCTCGGCTCTGCGGGCGTGTTTATCGCCGCGCTGCTCTACGGCGCGCTGTTTTACCCGCAGCTCGACGCCGCGCTGATCTCCGGCGGCTCGAGCTTCGCCGCGAACGCGCTCAAAGTCGTGGAAAACATCGGGCTGGTCTTTTTCGTGACCGCCGTCGGCTTCATCGCCGGGCCGAAGTTTTTCGGCAACCTCAAGCGCAATTTTAAATCGTACATCGTGCTCGGCGCGCTCATCATCCTCTCCTCAGGCGCGGCCTGCGCGCTGTGCTATTTCATCGGCCGCGGCGCGGAGAGCGACAGCCGCACCTTCGTCGCCATCCTGCAGGGGCTGCTCTCCGGCGCGCTGACGAGCACGCCGGGCTTCTCCGCCGCCAAGGCGACGACCGCCACCGCCGATCTCGAAGCCGCCGTCACGGTGGGCTACGGCATCGCCTATCTCTTCGGCGTAGTGGGCGTGGTGCTGTTCGTGCAGCTGATCCCCAAGCTCACCAAAGCGGACATGGCCAAGGAGCGCGCGCTGATCTCCTCGGCGAACGCCGATGAAACGCGCAGGGCCTATTCCGGAACGCTCGTTCAGATCGACGGCTTCGGGTTCACCCCCTTCGCGCTCGCGGCGGCGCTGGGCATCGTGCTCGGCTCGGTCAAGATCCCGCTCACGGGCGCGGGCCTTTCCGGCCCCTGCTTTTCCCTGACCACGACCGGCGGCACTCTGGTCGCGTCGCTGGTCTTCGGCCATTTCGCGCATGTCGGCCCGCTGAGCCTCACCCCGCAGAAAAAGCTGCTGGAAGTACTGCGCGAGCTGGGGCTGATCCTCTTCCTGATGGGCGCGGGCATTGCCGGCGGCGCGCGCTTTGTGGAGTTTTTCCGGCCGGTCTATTTCCTCTACGGCGTCGTGATGACGATCGTCCCCATGGTCGCGGGCTATCTTTTCGCAAAATACGTGCTCAAGCTGAACCTGCTCAACAACCTCGGCTCCATCACCGGAGGCATGACCTCCACCCCCGCGCTGGGCACGCTCATCCATGTGGCAGGCACGGAGGAGGTAGCCTCCGCCTATGCGGCGACCTACCCCACCGCGCTGCTGGCCGTGGTGCTGGTGGAACAGTTCCTGCCGGTGCTGCTGGGCTGACGCAGCAGAAAAACGCTTTATCCAAGAGCATATCTCATGATTCTATATGATAAATCAGCCTTTGGTTTACGACGTGTCAAAGCCTCCCCGGTGTAAGGGGAGGCGCCCCGCACGGGGCGGAGGGGTTGGCCATCCCTCCGTCAGCGAGGCCGGTCAATCTTGCAAAAATCCGACCTATGGTCGAAACCATAGGTCGGATCTACTGTTTTACGACGCCCTGCCTTCAAATGGGGGGCGTTTTTTTGTGCCGCTCAGGCGTTTTGCAGCTGGCAGACGTTCTGCCGGCCCGTGCAGATGTCGTCGTGCGTGCGGTCGCGCAGCTGCGGCACGGGGTTCGGCGCGGTCTCAAATCGATAATCCCGGCCATTTTTGCGGATATACTCCTCGATCACGCTGTGGCTGAGCACGTTGCACGCCGGTTCGTTCACCCGGCGCTGATACTCGGCGAAATCGCCGTCCTCGGGCAGCGTGCGCACGTCCGCGTATTCCTCGCGCAGGGCGGTGTTGTTCACCGTACCGCCGAGGATATCGCGCACATATTCGATATTGCTCTCGAGACAGAGCGGCTGCGGGAATTCGCCGCAGGGAATGACCTGCTGCCATTCCTTGCCCTCATAGCGCTGCAGCAGCTCTTCGGCCATGCGCAGATGCAGCAGCTCCTGTCCGAAGCACGCCTCCCAGAAGCAGCGGATCTCGCGGTCGGTCTCGGTCTGCAGCATGCTCCAGTAGAGCCACGCCTCCGTATACTGGTGCACCAGCAGGTTTTCCAGCCATGTCATGTTCGGGTTGAGCAGGCTGCCGTACTGCGTCACATGCTGCTCCTCGATCATGCCGATCTCCTGATAGAGCCGCCTGCCCGTCTCTTCGGGATAGACCGCAGCCGTGTTCATGTAATAGTTCATGGTCTGCTGCTCGGCCGCTGTGATCACGTTCGCCGCGAGCACGTCGAACAGCTCGGGCGCGGGGCCGGTCATCGGCCAGCGCACGCTGTCGTAGGGATGGCGGTGATGCGCGATCGTAGGCCGCCCGGGCATGATCTCCGTGTAGCGCCCCACGAGGTTTTCCGCCTTGACGTGGAAATGCAGATCCAGCAGGTCCGCATAGCGATAGAGATGGTCAAAATCCTCCAGCAGGGCAAAATCCAGCGCGTTTTTGACATTGCAGTCCGTCACGCGCTTGGCAAGGTGCGCCGTCAGGTCCACGGCGAGCTGCTCGTAGCCGATGGTGTGCTCCAGCACGGTCTCGTCGCCGGGCTTGATATGCGAGATGGTCTTTTGCTGCTGCTGCTCGCTGCGACGGATGAGCGCGAGCGTGCGGCGCAGGTCGTTGTCCTGCACATTGCGCGAGAACTGATGCGAAAACCAGACGTTTTCAAACTCCGTGCCGTTCATCAGGATGACGCGCGTGCGGGTGTACGGATCCACGCTGCGCTTGTCGTAAGGGCGTACCCACATCTTCTCCCAGTCGATCAGAAGCTCTGCGCCCTTCCCGGGCATGATTTCAAACGGATTCAATAGCGATCCCTCCTCAGCCAAAAGTATAGCCGGGAGGGATCGCATTTATGCTCGGTTTTTTGCTCCTTCAAATATACTGCGCGAAGACGGGCCATGCATCCTCCGCGTAGAAGCGGTGGCCCTCCTTGCCAATGATATGCCGGCAATTGTCCGGCGCGCCCGCGGCTTCATAGATCCTGCGCACGACGGCGAAGGCGTCCTTGGCCGTTTCGATGGGAAAGATCTCGTCCAGCGCGCCGTTGACCACCAGAAGCGGTCTCGGCGCGATGCACATGGCCAGATCCGCCATTTCCATATGCAGCGCCAGATCCGGCACATAATTGCACATGCAATGCAGCATGGCGAGAATGGAATGCTCGTAGGTATTGAACGAGCAGGACGGCATGACGACCTTGAAGCGCGGCTCAAGGCAGGCTGCGTGATAGGCGGTGGTGCCGCCGCCGGAGTTGCCCATCACGGCCAGACGGCTCATGTCCACCTGCGCAAAGCCCTCGAGCGCATCGACAAGGCAGATCACATCGTGGATGCGTTCGCCCTGCAGCGTGCGCCCGGTCATCAGGCACTGCGCCATGAGATGATGGCAGCCGCGCTCCGAGACTTCGCTTTTGAGCTCGCCGAAGCCCCTCTGCTCCATCGCCACGGCGATATAGCCTCTTGCCACAGCCTGAATGGCGAAATCCCTGTCGCCGCCGCTGATGCTCTTTTTGTCTCCCGGGTATTTCGGCCGGCCCAGAGAGATATGCATGCCCGTGGAATGCCCCTGCAGGCACACGACGGCGGGCCGCTTTTCCCCGGGCGCGATGTCCTTAGGCAGGAGCATATGGCAGGGCACGAAGAAATCCGGCTCGGTCTCCACCAGAAAGCGCACCTCGTCAAAGCGCCTGTCCTTTGTCTCTTCCCATTCCACGCGCGCCCGCGCCCTGCCCGTCTTTTCGGGCATTTTCAAAAGCTGCGCGTATTTTTCGCGAATCGCCCTCTGCTGCGGCCCGAGCGGCGCGGACGGATCGAAGGAGAGCGGCTTGGGATAGACGGACGAGAGCTGATGATGCAGCGTATCTACGGTATGGCTCATGATCTTCTCCTTTATACAGGAAAAAGGTGCCCGCGCAGGGCAGCCCTTTTCCGAAGTGAACTATTATTTGCGATAGAGCAGGCCCTGCTCCTCCAGATACATCTTGAGCATGAGCGGCCAGTCGGTCTGAATGAAATCAAACCCGCGGCGTGCGAGCCAGCCCCAGCCCTTTTCCATATCCTCGGAAAGGGCGGTATCGTCGCTGTGGCCGGCGGCGAGCTGCGCCTTGTAGTTGTAGATGATGGAATTGGCCCAGGAGAGGATGTTGTCTCTGCGCAGGCGCTCGAGATATTCCGGCGAGCACATGGGGCTGTCGTCCGTCTCAAAGAGCAGCTCCTGCCCCATATAGTTGATCCTGCGCTTGAGCAGCTCGTTATGCACCTGCTCGGCGTTCTCTTTCACGATGACCATATACTGCACGTCCGGCGCGTGCTGCTCGATGACGTCGAACAGCTCCTTCTTGGGCGAGGTCTTGACGAGGATCTGTTCCATCATGCCGTGCGCGCGGATATGCTCGGAGATCTCGCGCGGATGCTCCCAGAACTTGTCGCAGTTGATATAGCAGCGGCCCTTGAACTGTTCGAGCACTTCGTCGAGCGTGTTCAGGCCAAACTGGGTGGGCGTGTCGTCCTGGTTGACAAAGCGCAGCTTTTTGACCTCCGCCGCCGTCATCTCCGGGATATGCACGTCCATGTTCAGATGCGCCTTTTCCATGCCGGGATGGAAGATGAACAGCTCGCCGTCCCTGGACATATCCACGTCGATCTCGATCATGTCCGCGCCCTGCCGGAGCGCGATCTCATAGGAGGTGATGGTGTTGCAGGGGATGTTGCCGCCGCAGGTGCCCCTGTGTGCCACGAGGATGATCTTCTCCTGCGCTGTTTTCCTCAGATCGAATTCCATATCGTATATCTCCTTTCAAAAAAGGCTGTATTCCCTCTGGTATTATAAACCGCGCGGGCAAATGCCGCAAGCAGAATCATTCCACATATTCGATCTGCGCGATCTCTTTGCCGAATTTTGCCTTTACCTCCCGTCGGATGGCTGCTTCGTCCTTTTTCAGGAGCCGCTCAAACGGCGTGACGACCATGCGCCCGCCCTCGATCTTCCATTTTGCCCGCAGCCTTCCGCGCAGCAGCAGCGCAGGAAAGACGATGCCCGCGCCGTTGACCAGCTTTGCGTTGTGCTCCCTGTCGATGCAGCGCGTCCTGTCGCGGTATCCGAGGACGAGCTGATCGAACCCGGGCACGAGCACGCACGGAGGGATCTCCCCCGGCGCGTCCAGCGCCCGCGCGTGATAATAGGTCGCGCCGTCGATCTTCTCCGCATGCAGCCGCGGCAATATCTCCTCCAGCAGCGGCCTGAGCTCCGCCATTTTCCAGAGAAAGAACGCGCTGCAATCCTGCACGGTCGCCGGGCCGAACGCATCAAAATAGCGCTCGATCAACGCCGCGCGCGCCCTGTCCCGGTCCTCAAAGACAGGCGCGGGCGGCACGAGATAGCGCTTCTGCGTGCCCGTCGCGCAGCAGAGCATGCCGCGACAGCACATCTCCTTGATCAGCCCGCCCCAGCCGTGAAAGACCTTTTCCAGCAGCGCGCCTTCCATGCCCGCGCGCAGGCAGGCCCGCTTGAGCCCCTCGCGCGTGTCGTTGCCCGAGAGCACCTGCGCCTGCATAAAGGGGGCCCATTTCTCCGCCTCTTCTTTTGGGATGCCCCAGAAGTCCTGCCCGAAGGGGCCGTTGTTTCCGGCTGCGGAACAATACAGGCCGAGCTCGCTTTCGTCGATCACATGCATCGTGCCCCTGTGCGACCAGATCTTCACGAGGCCTTCGCCCCACGTCTCCGGCGAATAGTCGCTCGCGCGCAGCCGGAGCGACAGCTGCGGATTGCGCGAAAACTGCGCCTGCAGGCCGAGCAGATCGCGCACGACCGTGCGCTTCGGCGCTTTTTCGAGGAGATGGAGGTTTTTGAGCGAATGATACAGCAGCAGCTCCCTCTCGTTCACTGCCCGCGCCCCCTTTTTTTCTTCCGATACGGCAATTTTAGCACAGGGGGAATATTGCGTCAAACCCTACCGCTCCCCCGCAAAAACTGGTATAATGAACGCGGAACGCTCCCTTTTTGATGCAAACGATTTGGAGGATATCGATATGAAAGGCACATCGAAACTCTGGTATACTTCTCCCGCGGAGCAATGGGTCGAGGCGCTGCCTCTGGGCAACGGCCGCATCGGCGCGATGGTCTTCGGCGGCGTCCATGAGGAAAAGCTCGCCCTGAACGAGGACACGCTCTGGTCCGGCTATCCGCGCCGCTACCGCCGTGAAAACGCGCCGCAGCACATCGCCGAGGCGCAGAGGCTCGTGCGCGAGGGCAGGCTGGCCGAGGCGCAGCAGCTGATCGAAAAAAACGTGACAAGCA
The DNA here is from genome assembly GCA_030528845.1 of Eubacteriales bacterium. Next base: position 19,269 of record JAUMYC010000006.1, on the reverse strand, counting down.
ATTTCTCGCAGGCCTACATGCCCCTTGGCGATATGCACATCCGCTTTCTGGATCTCGCGGGCGATGTGCAGCATTACACGCGCACGCTCGATATCGAAAACGGCGTACACACGGTCGAATTTGACTGCGCCGGCGTGCATTATGTGCGCGAAGCGTTCATCTCGCAGCCCGATCAGGCGCTCGTTCTGCGCTTCAGTGCAGACAGGCCCGGCTGCATCAGCTTTGATATGGAGCTGGACACGCAGCTGCGCAGGCTCGAGGAGAGCTGCGTCGAGGGCGAGTTCGGCCATGTGGAGACCGTGCTGCGCGCGGTCTGCCCTTCTAATGCAGACCCGCATTACGCCGCGCAGGACGAGCCCATCCGCTATGACATGCTGCCGGGCGAGCGCGGCGTGCGCTTCTGCGCGCTGGTGCAGACGAACTTCTTCGGCGGCGACGGCGGCAAGGGCGACTGCCGCGCCTGCGTGCGCGAGGCCGACGAAGCCGTGATCCGCTTCTTCGTGCGCACCTCCTTCAACGGCTGCGACAAGCACCCGGAGCTGCAGGGCAAATGTCCGGAGGAAGATGTGCGCGCCGACCAGAAGGCCGCGCGCTCTCTCCCCTATGCGCAGCTGCGCAGCAGGCATATCGAGGACTTCTCCGCCATCATGCGCCGCTGCGATTTCCACCTGAACGCCCCCAGAGAGGATCTGCCCACGCTCGAAAGGCTGCGCGCCTTCCGTGACACGCAGGACGACCCCGCGCTCTATGAGCTGCTCTTCCAATACGGGCGCTATCTGACGGCGGCGGCTTCCCGCCCCGGCACACAGGCGACCAACCTGCAGGGCATCTGGAACGAGAGCCTGCTCCCGCCGTGGTCGAGCAATTATACCATCAACATCAACACGGAGATGAACTATTGGCCCGCCGAGCCGACCAATCTCTCCGAAATGACAGAGCCCCTGTTCGATCTGATCGAAGGCCTGTGCGCAAACGGCAGGCAGACCGCGCAGGATTTCTACGGCGCGCGCGGCTCCGTTTCGCACCACAACGCCGACCTCTGGCGGCACACCACGCCCGTGGGGCTCAATCAGGCGGGCAGCCAGGTCTGGGCGTTCTGGCCGATGTCTCTGGGCTGGCTCAGCCGCCATCTCTTCGACCATTTCCTCTATACGAACGATCTCGATTTCCTGAAAAACAGGGCGATGCCCGTGCTGCGCGAGGCAGCGCTGTTCTACTGCGACGCGCTGAAAGACGACGGCCGGGGCTATCTTTCCATCTACCCCGCCACCTCTCCGGAGAACACCTTCCTGTATGAAGGAGCGAAGGTCAGCGGCGCGGCGAACGCCACCATGCAGGAGGCGATCATCCGCGAGGTGTTCGCAAACTATCTCAAGGGACTGGAGATCCTCGGCGAGGAGGACGAGCTGAGCGGCACGATCCTCGAAAAGACGCAGAAGCTGCGCCCCTACGCCATCGGTTCGAAGGGGCAGCTGCTCGAATGGACGGAGGAATATGAAGAAGCCGAGCCGCACCACCGGCATCTTTCCCACCTCTACCCCTTCCATCCCGGCACGCAGATCAGCGAAAAGACGCCGGAGCTGATGCAGGCTGTGCGCAGGTCGCTCGAGCTGCGCGGCGACGACGGCACCGGCTGGAGCCTCGGCTGGAAGATCAACATGTGGGCGCGCATGAACGATGGCGACCACGCGCTGCAGCTCATCAAAATGCAGCTGCGCCTCGTGGGCGACAGCAAGGTCGTCTACACCAAGGGCGGCGGTACCTATCCGAATATGTTCGACGCGCATCCGCCCTTCCAGATCGACGGCAATTACGGCGCGACGGCCGGCATCTGCGAGATGCTGCTGCGCAGCCGCGAGGAGGACGAACAGTATACAGTCGAGCTGCTGCCCGCGCTGCCCGCGAGCTGGACGGACGGCGAGATCACCGGCGTAAAGACGATGGGCGGGCTGACGGTCGATATCCGCTTTGCCAAGGGCAAGCTGGCCGAGGCGCACGTCCGCGCCGAAAGCGCGCCCTATCGCCCGGTGGCCGTGCGATATGCCGGAGCGACCCTCGCCCTCGTGACCGGGCCGTGCGAGCTGACCCTCCGGCCCTGACGGAAAGGAACGGACCATGGAACGCATTTCCCTCGTCCCCGTCTCGCAGGCCTATGCCGAGGAGATCGGGCGCTATCGGGCAGAATTCTCCGCGCAGAGCACGCGCGCGACCTATGTGCAGGACAGGATCCCAGGGCTCGATCACCTCGAGGAATACGAAGACGCGCGCGAATGGCTGCGCCTGTGCGAACGGATGCGGGGCAGGATCTCCTGGTATCTGGGCATCAGGGAGGGCGACGGCAGGCTCGTCGGCTGCCTCGTCCTGCGGCACCGTCTGGAATATGATGACGACGACCCGGAATTCGCCTCGCACATCGGCTATTCCGTGCGCCCGGGCGAGCGCGGCAAGGGCTATGCCAAAGAGCTTTTGCGCCTCGGCCTGCAAAAGGCCGCAGAGCACGGGCTGCACAGTGTGCGGCTCATCTGCCTCGACAGGAACACGGCCAGCAGCCGGGTGATCTCAGCCAACGGCGGCGTGCAGGTCGATTCCATCTACGGTGAAGAATCCGGCATGACGGTGCTCCGTTACGACGTGCCGACCATGCGCTGAACCCACTCCCCCGGTTTCACGCAAAAACAAGGAGAGAGCAATGAACGACGCGATCATCATCCGCGAAGAGCGGCTCAGCCCGGAAGCGTACATCGATTTTCTCAGGCGCACGGATCTGGGCTCGCAATATCCAAAGGAGCGCTTTTCCGAGCGCATCGCAAAACTCGTGCGCACGGCGTCGATCTCCCTCGTCGCAAGAGACCCCGCCGGGAAGATCGTGGGCGTGCTGTTCGGGCTGACGGATTTTGCCTACTGGCTGTATGTGACCGACCTCGGCGTGGACAGAGCGTATGCCGGTCGGGGCATCGGCACGCGCCTGATGAAGACTGCGCACGCATTGGCCGGCGGCGAAAAGGACATCGCGGTCTATCTGATCGCCAACGACAGGGCCGTTCCCTTCTACGAGAAGCTGGGCATGCAAAGGGCGCAGGACGTGATGCAGTACAATAAGATCGAATGGACCGATTTCACGGTGGAATAAACAAAAATATCCGGCCTGCGGAATGCAGGCCGGATGTTTTTTCCTTTTACGGCAATATCTCGATCTCGTCGCCAAGCTGCGCCAGTGCGAACAGGCGTTCGATCTCGCCGTTGCGCATCGCCACGCAGCCCGCCGTCCAGTCGCCCGTCTTGCCTTCGGGATGCTCGCCGTGCAGCATGATAAAGCCGCCCAGCGGCGTATCCCACGGCGGGCGCTTTCGCTCGCGCTGCGCCTTTGCGACGGCGGCGTACTGCTCGGGGCCGATGCGCCCTTCCAGAAGCGCTGCCTTCGCGCACGGCTCGTCGGGATAGCTCACGCCCAGCGCGAGATGAAATTTGCTCTGCGGGTTTTTCGTGCAGACGTAAAACCGCCCTTCCGGCGTTCTGCCATCGCCCTCGGCTCGCTTTTGGCCGACGGGCGCTGCGCCGAGCTGCACGCTGCACCGAAAGACCTCCCGCCCGCCTTCGCAGGCCGTCAGCAGTCGTTCCGATTTATGGATGACGATCTTCATTTCAGCTTTTGCACCGCCCAACGCGCATGCTCGCGCACATGATCGAATTTGCTTTCGCAAAGCGCCTCCAGCTGCGGCAGAAGGTCTCTCCTGCCGAGATTGGCCGCGATCAGCGCAGCGCGCGCCTGCATGCGCACGGGCCGCGCGTAATTGGAGCCGATCAGCCGCGCGAGGTCTTTCGTATCTCCGGCCAGCAGCTTCTCCAGCTTCAATGCTTCCGACACCTCCGCCGGCGGCTGCGTCGTTTCGACGGCGGCGTTGCGCGGGCAGATGCGCTGGCAGATATCGCAGCCGAGCACGCTGCGGCCGATCCGCGCGCGGTACTCCTCCGGGACGGGCTCGGCATACGGCTGCGCGCGCAGGCACTTCGCCGTATCGATGCGCGCGCCGGGCAGGATCGCGCCGACGGGGCATGCATTGCGGCAGAGCGCACAGTCGCCGCAGCGGCCGTCGATCTCGATCTCGGGCATTTTGTCCGTCTGCGGAAACGCCGCGTCGGTCAGGATGGTCTGGATGCAGATGCGCGTGCCGAGCTCGCCGAGCGCGAGCAGGCCGTTCCTGCCGTAGCGCGCCTCTCCCGTGCGCAGCAGCGCGCGTTTTGCGGGCAGGGGCGCGGCTGCGTCCGCCCTATGCCCCGCGTCCCGCAGCAGCTGCGCAAGAGAATTCGCCTCGGCGTAGGCTGTCTGCGAGGCGGGATAATAGGCGTCCAGCTCCGCTTCTCCCTCCGGGAACGCGGAATACGGACGATACGCCCACGCAAGCACCGCGATGCAGCGCGCTTGCGGCATTATGGCCTTCGGCTCTGCCCGCAGGCCCGACCAGCGCGGATCCGGCTGCGCAAGGGCGATCTTCTCCCAGCGCGCAAAGGTCTCCGGCGCGACGGAATACGCGCACGCAAAGCCCTTCTGCAGCGCAATTTGCTCAAATTCGTTCCAGTTCATCCCTTGCCTCCCAATGCGCGATCGGCGTGTAGCAAAACCGCCCGTCCACCTGCGCGCTCTCAAACAAGGCAAATCGCCGTACAGGCATGGTGACGGGCTCGATCTTCGGCGGCGTGCCGAATTCCTCCGCCTGCCACGCCATGGTGATATGCGGGTGATACGGCCTGTCCTCCATCGCCCAGCCGTCTTCTCTGAGCTCCTGTGCGACCGCACTTTGCAGCGCAGAGAGCCCCTCGTTCGGCTCCTGCACGCCCGCAAACAATATCCCCTTTTCAAATCTGTCCGCCTGACCGGTCTTGATCGAAAACGGCCTGAAGCGCACCTTCCCCAGCGTCCTTTTCAAATCGCCGAGGCGCTCCGGCTCCACATTGCCGATGAAAGCGAGCGTGAGGTGATACAGGTCCGCATCGCAGAATTTCGCCTTAGCGGACCTTTCCCAGGAAGCCCGGGCTGTGCTCAGTGCAGCCCGGGCTTCGTCGTTGATCTCAATGCCGACGAACAGCCTCATGCGATCGTCCCCTTCAGGCTCTGTTCGGCGATAAAGGCGGTGGACTTCACCTCGACGGAGGCCTGTGCGCCTTCAAAGCGGATCGTGATATAGGCAGTCGCCGGTTCCTCCAGCACGTTCACGCGCAGAACGAGCGCGCCGTCCTTCCAGCTTGCCATGCAGGAGACCTTTGCGCCCCTCCTGCGGCCAAAGAGCATGGGGATGCCTCGCGCGGAGAGGATCGGCGCGTTCCACTTGAACGCAAAGTCCATGGAACCGAACCTCGTGCCGAGGGCAAACCTTCCGCCGTACAGGGTGATGGAATCGGCAATGCCGAAGAGCTTTTCGTTCAGCACGATCTTTTTGCCCCACGGCACGTTCGCCATCGCCTCTGCGGGAATGGGCTGGCCGGCGGGCAGCGCAAAGCCCTTGCTCAGGCAAGCAAGCTGTTCCTGCGCGCATTCGTCCTCGGGCAGGGGCTCGTTTCCGCGCAGCGCCTCGGCCAGATGCTCGTGCGCGACGTCCATGGGGAAGACGATATCCGCGCCCAGCGCGCTGGTAAAGACGACCACGGCGTTCTGCTCCGGGAAGACCACGATGAACTGGCCGCCCATACCGTCGGCGCGATAGGCCCCGAAGGAGCAGCGCCACATCTGATAGCAATAGCCGGAGCACCAGTCCGGATGGTCGATATGGTTGCTCGTGTCGATCTTCTTCTCCTGCGCCTCCAGAACATATTCCTCCGGGATGAGCTGCCTGCCGTCCCAATTGCCCTTATTGAGCAGCAAAAGGCCAAAGCGCGCCATCTGGCGGGGCGTGAGATGCAGGCCGGTGCCGCCCTGCGAGATGCCCTGCGGAGAGGCGTCCCAGTTGGCAAAGCGGATGCCGATGGTGTCGAAGATCCATTCGTTCGCAAGCTCCAGCGCGGTCTTGCCGGTCACTTTCGTCAAAATGGCGGAGAGCATATAGGTCGCGCCGGTGTTATAGCGGAAGAAGGTGCCGGGCGCGTGTTCGACCGGGCGCGCGAGGAACGCCTCGACCCAGTCTCCGCCGCTGCGCACCATGTGGCCGTAGGTGTCCTGATCGTTGCCCGTGGCCATGTGCAGAAGGTCGCGGATGGTCATCTGCAACAGATTTTCGCTCGGCTCGGCGGGCAGCTTGTCCGGGAAGAAGGAGGCGACTTTGTCGGAAAGGCTGAGCAGACCCTTGCCCTGCGCGATGCCGATGAGCATGGAGGTGAAGGTCTTCGAGCAGGAGAACATGGAATGCTTCGTGTGCTCGGTATAGGGAGCGAAATAGGTCTCGCTGATGAGATAGCCGTTTTTGAGCACCAGCATGGAATGGATATCCTTGCCGGATGCGCGGATCGCCTCCAGCGCGCCTATGATCGCGCCGCTTGATACGCCCTGCGATTCGGGAGTAGCCCTCAGGAAATCATTTTTCGGAAATACCATTTTTCATTCCCCTCTCAATTCGTTTTTACGGATATTCCACAGCGCGCAGGTGAACGCGCTGCCCACGGCAAAGAGAACGAGGTTGATATACATCGGCGCGCGCACGTCCCATTCGGAAAGGGTGCCGGCCGCCATCGGGAAGACCGTCATGATCAGAAGCATGATGGCATACACCATGCCGAGGATGCGCGAGCGCTCCTCCGGGTCGGAATTGATATAGACCAGCGATTCGAGCACCGGGCTCATACAGGCGATGGCGACGCCCTCCAGCGCTGCGGAGAGCACCATGAGCACCGGCGCGGAAGCCAGACCGACCGGGGTGCAGATGATGATCAGCTGCGCAAGCGCGAACAGGCCCCAGCTGAGCAGCATCGGGTTTTTGAACTTTTTGGAACTGAACCGGGGCACGATGAAGATGATGATGGAAAGCTGCAGCACCTGCTTGATCATGGCGTAGAGCGAAACGTCCGCCTTGCTCACGCCCATGCGGTTGGTCACGATGACGGACCAGAAGCTGCCGTTGAGCGACATCACGACATTATACGAAACGAGGATGCCGATGGTCAGCAGCATCTCCCTGCTCTTGAGCAGATTCCAGAACACGCGCCGGCAATCCCACAGGAGCGCAAAGGGGCTGGTGTTCTTCGTCTCCTGCATGCGCCGGAGGCCGACCTGCGTCTCCTTGGTGATGAAAAAGAGCAGGATGAACTTTGTGACCATCAGCGTGCAGGAAATGGCATAGATCACGCGCATGGTGGGCACGACGCCCCAGATATCCACGCAGACTTTTGAAACCGGAGCAAAGAACGCAGAAAACAGGCTCATCAGCTCGGACAGGGAGAAGATGTGCACGAGCTGCTCCTGCGGAGCGTCCTCCACCGACAAAAGGCCGAAGGTGACGCCCGTGATGCGCCAGAGGCCGTTGCACATTGCCGCCGCTACGAACCATTCAAACGACTGCGCGACCGACCACAGAAACACCGGGATGCCCCAAGAGATCATATCGAAGATAAACGTGGTGAGCCTGCGGCCCATTTTGTCTGCGATCACGCCCGAGAGCAGCGAGGCGATGATCTGCACCACGAGGCCCAGCGACGAGACCAGGCCGATCTCGGCAAGGCTCAGGCCCAGCTCCTGCATGTACAGCGTCGCATAGGCCGCATACAGGGTGTTCGGCACAGCCCACATCCATTCCGTCCACACGCAGGCCTTTGCATTTCCGCGCAGCGCCTTGAAGCTGCGCACGATGTTCATTTTGTTCTGTTCCAAACCCGACCCTCTCCTCTTGTGTGTTTATGCATTCGGGAGCTTCAGCATCGAGCCCAGCTCTTCGTCCAGCTCCGCCGGGATGCTCTCGAAAAATTCCATTTCCTCGCGCAGCGATATCCCCGTGCATTTCGGCTGCCCTTCCCCGATGATCAATGCAAGCTTCATAAACGGGAAATCCGCCGAGACCTCCCGGCAGAAGGAATGGATCTCCGACAGCGGATCGGGCGCTTTCGCGCTCCTTTCGCAAAGAACGCCGCCGAAGGCGTCCATTACGCATCCCGGCTCCTCCTGCCAATACATCGCGCGGACCTCTCCCCCGATGCACAGCACATGGAGCATTCTCCCCGGTCGGCTTTCTTCCACCAGCACGAGCGGCTCCGTCTGCGCGTATTCCGGATACCCGGTCTTCGCAAACGCATTGCGGCGCATCCATTTTTTGAACTTGTGCTTCGCCTTCTTTTTCCAGCCTTTTTGGCTCCTGTCGATCAGGCACTTTTCTCCGGGCAGGTGATCCGGCCGCAGCACGACCGATTCCGGCATCTCTTTCCATTGAACTTCCCGGAATTTTCTGCCGACGGCCCATGTGCGCGGGATCCACTTTTCCTGCCTTTTCGCGCGCAGAAGCTCCATCTGCGCACTGTGCGAAGAGAGAACGCCCGTGAGCGGGTCGTTCGTCCGCAGGCGCAGCGCGCAAAGCCGCTCGCGCAGCCCCTTCGGCCGTTCCACGTCCGGCTCGGGCCGCCCCGGCAGCCGAAACAGCGCCGTCATATGCCCGCGCATCGCGCCTTTTTCCGTCTGAAGACGGCGCAGGAGCCGCTTTTCCTTTCCGCTCAGATTCTGCAATCCCGCCGCCTCCCTTCCTTTGCGACTGCACCTCCATCATTATACCAGTTTTCTTCGCCCATGGCATCTCTTTTTCCATATTTCCGCCGTACACGACATGCATAAAAAAACAGGCCCCGGAGAGCGTTCCGGGGCTTGTTTACGTCACAGCAGATTTTCTTCGATCCAGCGCGCGACGCCGTCTTCTTCGTTTGTATAAGCCAGCGTGATATCCGCCGCCTGCTTGACTTCGTTTATGGCATTGGCGACCGCGACGCCGCAGCCGCAGGCGCGCAGCATGGCGATATCGTTGTGATCGTCTCCGAAACACGCGATCTCCTCCATCGCAACGCCGTACATCTGCGCGACCAGCGCGAGCGCCCGGGGCTTGCTCGCCTCCTTATGCATGCACAGCGCCAGCCGGTTTTCGCACAGCTGCGCGTAGCAGTCTTCCGGCAGCAGCGCGCCGATCTCGCTTACCTTCTCCTGCGTATCCGCCTCCACGATGATCTTGTCCGCGACCGCGCCCTCTATCTGCGAAAAATCCTGTGTACAGACGTATTCTATGCCCGGCCACGTTTCGTCCGCCGGGTAGTTTGCATAGAGCACCTCGTCCGATTCCACCGAAATGCGGCTCTGCGGCCTGCTGCGCAGGAGCACGCGAGCGACCTGCGCGGGATCTGCGATGCCGAACCCGCCTATGCGGGCGTGCGCGTTCCAAATCACCGCGCCGTTGTGATAGATCCCGGCGTCCATGGGAAGCCCGGGCAGCATCTGCCGCACGGCGCGCACGGGCCGCGCCGTGGCGATGACAAAGCGCAGGCCCTTTTCCCGCGCGCGTCGGATCGTTTCCAGCGTATACTGCGAAACGGTCTTGTCGCCGCGCAGCAAGGTGCCGTCCAGATCGACGGCGATCATGCGGATCCCGTTCATCAGCATCTCCTCCCCGTTCGTGCCTCTTTTTTTCAGCGCAGCACGATCTCCATCCTGCGCTGCTGCTCCGTCATGCCGCAGGCCTCGTAAAAGGCGATCGCGCCCGTATTGAAGCCGAACACGCCAAGGTCCATCACCTTGCAGTCCGTCTTCTGCGCCTGTTCTCTGCATGCTTCGAACAGCCTGCGCCCGACGCCCCTGCCCCTGCATTCCTCCAGAACGCAGATATCGTCGATATAGAAGCGGTCAAAATCGATATACGTCGGGTGGTTTCTGACATGGCTGATAAAGGCGAACGCATAGCCCACCACGCGCCCGTCCGCCTCGGCGATGAAGATGAAATGCTCAGGGTCGGCGAGCATGCCTGCAAAGGCCTCTTCGCTGTGAAAGCGCGGCTCGGCCTTGAACAGCTCCGGCTTTCCCTCGTGATGCAGCCTGGCGATCTCGGTCTGCAGCGGACGGATCTTCAGATTGTCCTCCTGCACGGCCCTGCGGATGACGACGTTCATAACAGCAGCCTCCCTTTTGCGGCGTTTCGTTTGCGCAGTATGATAGCACCCGCACGGCGGCGTGTCAACTTTTTATCAGCCGACGAACCCGGCAAAGAGCGGGGCGAGCAGCGCGGTGAGCACGCCCGCCACGGCGATGGAAAGAGAGCTCATGGCCCCTTCCGTCTTGCCCATTTCCATGGCCTTGGCCGTGCCGATGGCGTGCGAAGCCGTGCCGACACCCACGCCGCGCGCCATGGGCGAGGTGATGCGGAAAACGCGGCAGACCCACACGGCAAGGAGGTTTCCCGCGATGCCGGTCAGGATGATCACCGCGCCGGCGAGCGGAGCCATACCGCCGAGCAGCCCGGCCACGTCCATGCCGATGGCGGTGGTGACGGATTTGGGCAGCAAGGTGGCATACTGCGCGGGCGACAGGTGCAAAAGCCACGCCATGAGCGTGATCGAGCCGAGGCTGGTCAGCGTGCCCGCGGCGATGCCCGCGAAGATCGCCGGCGCGTTTTTGCGCAGGATCTCCCAGCTCTCATACAGCGGCACGGCGAGGCTCACCGTGGCCGGGAGCAGAAGATAGCTGATCGGCTGCGCGCTCGCTTTATACTGCGCGTAGGGGATGCGCAGCGCGCCGAGCGTGCAGATGACCAAGAGCGAGCCGATGAGCAGCGGGTTGCACCAGGCCTGCTTCGTCTTTTTGTGGATAAACGTCCCGACGGCGAAGGCCAGCAGCGTCAGCGCGCAGCCCCACGCCGAGGAACTTTGCAGAAACTCCGTCATTTTCCGCGCCCCCTTTCCGCGATGGCCTGCGTCACCTTGCCGCCGACGGCCATCACCAGCACCGTCACCGGCACGACCGCGATGCAGATGGGCAGGAGCATGTCGCGCAGAGAGCCGAGCAGTTCCATGACGCCCGCGGCCGCCGGAACGAACATCACCGGCATGACGGCGATGAGAAAGAGCGCCGTTTCGCGCACCTGCTCCAGCTTGAACAGACCCGTTTTCAGCGCGAGCAGCATCAGCAGCAGGCCGTAGATGCTGCCCGGAACGGGCAGCGGGAGGACTGCGCCCAAAACCTCGCCGAGCAGACACACGGCGAGGATGCGCAGGAATTGAAAGAGATATTTCATCGCGTTTCCTTTCAGATCAGGTCGTATTGGCGATAGAGCGCGGCGTAGGCTGCGTTCTTTTGCAGGAGCTCTTCGTGCGTACCCTGCTCGCACACGCCGCTTGCGTCGAGCACGCAGATGCGGTCCGCATTGCGCACGGTGGAGAGCCTATGCGCCACGATGATGGTGGTGCGCCCGGCGCGCAGCCGCTCGAGCGAGCGCTGCACCTCGGCCTCGCTCTCGCCGTCGAGGGCGCTGGTAGCCTCGTCGAGCAGCAGGATGGGCGCATCCTTGAGAAAGGCGCGCGCGATGCAGATGCGCTGCCTCTGCCCGCCGGAGAGGCGCACTCCCTGCGGGCCGACGTCGCTGTCGTAGCCCTCGGGCAGCGCGCGGATGAACCCGTCCGCGTCGGCCAGCTTCGCCGCCTCGACGACTTCCTCCCGGGTGGCCTGCGGCCTGCCCATGCGGATGTTCTCCAGCACGCTGCCCGAAAAGAGCGCGCTCTCCTGCCGCACGATGGCGATGCTGCCGCGCAGGTCTTCCAGCCGATAGCTGCGCACGTCGCGCCCGTCTATGCACACGCGGCCCTGCTGCGCCTCATAAAAGCGCGGGATGAGCGAGAGCAAGGTCGTTTTGCCGATGCCCGACGCGCCCACGAGCGCGACGGTCTCCTGCTGCGCGACGCGCAGGCTGACCCCGCAGAGCACCTCGGGCAGGCCTTCCCCATAAGAAAAATGCACATTTTCCAGCGAGATCTCGCCCCTGAGCCGCGCGCAGGGCTTCGCTTCGGCCCCGTCGGCGATCTCCGGCTCGATCTCGAGGACGTCCATCACGCGGCCGAAGCCTGCCATGCCCCGATGAAACTGCGTTGCCATCCAAGCAAGCTGACGCACGGGCTCGATCAGATAACCCGCATAGAGCAAAAACGCCACAAAGCCCGCCGTGTCCAGCTCGCCCTTCATCGCCAGCAGGCCGCCGACGAACATGGCGGCGATGCGGATGAAGCGGCTGATGAGCGACATGCCCTGCCACGCATAGCCTTCCGCCCTGTAAATGCCCACGCGCGCGTCGTAAAACGAGCCGGCCAGCCCGGCAAAGCGGCGGCTCATCTCGCCCTCGAGAGAATAGGACTGCACCGTGCGGATGCCCTGCAGCGCGTCCTGCGCGTGCGCGTTGATCTGCCCGATGCGGCTTTGCTGCAGAGCGCTTGCGCGCTCGACGCGCGCGTTCATGCGCCACGTCCAGACGCCCAGCACGACCATGAACAGCAAAAGGAGGAGCGTGAGCTTGGCGTTGATGGGAAAGAGGATGGCCAGCGCGCCCAGGCAGGTCAGCGCGTTGACGACGTAATCCTCCGGCCCGTGGTGATAAAGCTCGGCCAGCTCCAGAAGGTCGCCCGTCAGGCGGGACATGAGATCGCCCACGGGGTGTTTATCATAAAAGGAAAAGGGCAGCTTCTGCAGATGGTCGTACAGCTCCTGCCGCAGCTCGTTTTCCATCTGCGCGCCCAGCGAATGGCCGTGGATGTCCTTGTAATAATTCGCACCGAGCTCGATCAGCGCCAGCGCGCACATCAGCCCAAGCAGCCCGGGCGAAACGCCCCGCGCAGCCTCGCCGAAGGAGGTGTCGGCGATGTGCTGGGCGAAGAGCGGCATGACCAGCTCCACGCCCGCCCCGATCAGCGAGCAGAGCAGAACGAGGGAGAACTTTCCAAGATGCGGCTTATAATACGAAAAGAATTTCTTCCAGCGAGAGTTATGCATACAGATCCTCCAAAATTGAATACAACAGAAATAAACCGGAGCGCGGCTTTTCATACAAAAAAAGCCCCCGGTCTTATGCAGTTGGCGTGCCCTCAGTCACCGGCTACGGGCGCGATCCGTCTGTGTATTCCTATTCGGAATATGCATCTCTACCCTACACAAGCCACAGTATAGCAAAAGCGCGGGCAAAAGACAAGGGGCGCGCCCGGTTGAGCGCGCCCCGCGTATGCCCTCTTTACAAAAGCGCCCACGCCTCCTCGATGAGCGTCTGCCGCAAGCCGTCCCTGCGGCATTCGGCAAAGCAGGAGACCACGGTGTTCTTCTCGCGAAGAAGGATGGAATATTGATGATACTTTCCGTCGGCGCGGAAGCTGTTCCTCTCCCCCGCCCAGAAGAGATAGCCATAGCCGAAGGAGCCGTTTTCCACCTGCTTGCGCGTGCTCTCGGCCACCCACTGCGCCGGCACGAGCTGTTTGCCTTCCCAATTGCCGTTTTGCAGATAGAGCAGGCCGAAGCGGTGCAGCTCGTCCAGAGTGAGCATCAGTCCGCCCGCGCCGAAGGTCATGCCCTGCGGGTCGGTCTCCCATGTGGGGCGCAGGATGCCCAGCGGCTCGAACAGCCTCGGCAGGAGATATTCGACCAGATCGCAGCCCGCGCGCCGCTGCACGAGCACGCCCGCCAGATAGGGGCCGACGTTGTTATAGACAAAATGCGTGTCCGGCGCATAGACAAAGGGCTGCTCCAGACTCGCACGCACCCAGTCCTTGCGCTTCATCTGCGGCCTCTGCCCGCCCATGAGATAGCCTTCGGCCTGCCCGAGGCACATCGTGAGCAGATCGCGCACCGTGGCCTTTGCAAGGTTTTCGCCGATCTCCTCCGGCAGCTCGCCCGCAAAGGCGTCCGTGAGCTTTTCGTCGATGGAGAGCAGGCCTTCTTCCTGTGCGATGCCCACCGCACAGGAGGTGAAGGATTTGCTGGCGGAGTAGACGTTGCGGCGGCAGTCCTCCTCCCAGAGGTGCTCGCCCACCAGCGCGCCGTTCTGCGAGATCTTCTCGCCGAGAATGCCGTAGGGCTCCGTTTTTTCGATCAGCCGTTTCATGTTCATTTTTGGAAGCTCTCTCCTTTCTCGTTTTTTCTCTGTGCTGCGCGCGCCCCTCTCCCCGGAGGGAAAGGAGCGCGTCTTTTTCAGATATATTCGATCGTCTCCTGCGCCGGGCGGAAGGAGGAATGCATCGGCGCGGGGGCTGCGTCCTGCGCGGGATAGCCCATGGGCAGCATGGCCGCGGGCACGATATGCTCCGGCAGGGCGAATTCTTCGCGCGTCCTGGCCGGATCGAAGTACATGACCCATGTCGAGCCGAGGCCGAGCTCCGCCGCCTGCAGCATCATCTGCGTGGTCACGATGCTCGCGTCCACAAAGCCGCTGTCCTGCCCGTCGAAGCTGCGCTTCCAGCTCAGGCGCTCGTCATAGCACACCAGCAGCACGACCGGCGCGGAAAAATGGCAGGTGGTGCAGCGGCGCAGGCGCGCGAGCCCCTCCTCGCTGCGGATGACATAGACCTTCTGCGGCTGGTTGTTGCAGGCGGTCGGCGCGATCCTGCCCGCCTGCAGCACATTTTCGAGCTTTTCCTGCTCCACGGGCCTCGGGTCGAATTTCCGCACGGAATAGCGCGCCCCGGCAAGTTCGAGAAATCCGGCGTTCATGTTCATTTTGCCTCCCTCTTTGCGTCCGCGCGGCTCTGGAACTTGGCGTTGTCCACGATAAAGCGCTCGTGGATGCCCTCGCCGATGAGCCCGGCCTCGTCGCTGGCCGAGACCTCGAACACCAGACGGCGGCGGTCGATCTCGATCAGCTTGGTCTGGCAGGTCACCTTCATGCCCACGGGGGTCGCCGCCAGATGCTTCACGTTCATGAGCGTGCCCACGGTGCCCTGGCCGCTTTCGAGCTGATCCGCCACGCTCGTGTAGGCGGTGTTTTCCATCAGCGCGATCATGGCCGGGGTGGCGAACACGTTCAGCTCGCCGCTGCCCATGGCCTTGGCGGTCTTTTCTTCCGTTACGATGATCTCCTGCTTTCCGATGATCCCGATCTCCATATTCCTATCTCCCTTTCGCTTAGTAATCCAATACATACATGGCAAGCGTCCCGGTCTCGCTGTCATAGAGACATACTTTATAATTGTGCCAATGGTCCGTCAGCCAGTTCTCCATATGCAACCATAAGTAGTCATATTGCTCAACTTCGCTGCTTTCCAGACCAAACAGCCCGTTTGCAGTGCCCATTTCCAGATCAAGGAAATGGCATATGCCCCGGCCATTCACGCTGCGCTCTTCCCATTGCGGATCGCCTTGGATCCGCTCTTCGAACTCTTTCGCATCCCAATAGCCAAACTGCACGATGCCGACGGTACAGCCGTCGCCGAGGAAGCCTCCGTGCGTATCGGTATAGACGAGACATTTCGAATCGCTCCCGTCCGACACGTCGATCTGCATTCCGGTCACGAATTCGAACGCGGAAGCAAAGCGCTCTGCATCCGACTTCGGCATGGCGCTGTCAAATCCCGCGATATGCCCGACAAAATAAGCGGCAGCCATGAGCAGCAGGACAAGCAGTAGAACGAGCGCAAGACAGCCGATCTTTTTCATTCCGCATCGCCTCCTTCTTCTGTATTATACCCGACTGCGCTTTTTCTGGCAATGCCCGCGGGCATGCGCGGCTGCGCGGGCGCATAGGCTCAACGGGCGGGCAAAGCGCGGCCGAACGCGCTGCCGCATTCCGCAAACCGCCGTTTGGCGCCGGACAGGAGGGAACTTATTTGGACAGAAATTCGATCTATCGCGATATCGCCGGCAGGACCGACGGCGATATCTATATCGGCGTGGTCGGGCCGGTGCGCACGGGCAAATCGGCCTTCATCAAGCGCTTTATGGAGCTGGCCGTGCTGCCGGAGATCGCGCAGGAGACAAAGCGCGAGCGCCTGCGCGACGAGATGCCCCTGAGCGGCGCGGGCAAGACCATCATGACCACGCAGCCGCGCTTTGTGCCGGACGAGGCCGTGGAGCTGCCGCTGGCGGAAAACACAGTGGCGCGCATCCGTCTGGCCGACTGCGCGGGCTATCTCATCGACGGCGCGCTGGGGCTGGAGGAAAACGGCGAGAGCCGCATGGTGCGTACGCCGTGGTTTGAGCACGACATCCCCTTTGAGCAGGCCGCGGAAATCGGCACGCGCAAGGTGATCGACGAGCATTCCACCATCGGGCTGGTCGTGACCACAGACGGCAGCTTTTCTTCGCTTCCCCGCGCCGCCTACGAAGAGGCGGAGGCACGCGTGGTGCGCGAGCTCAAGGCCCTTGCTAAGCCTTTTTCCGTGGTGCTCAACAGCGCAGAGCCGAACTCCGCCGCCGTGCAGGCGCTCTCCTCTTCCCTGCAGGATCTCTACGGCGTGCCCGTGGTGCCGGTGCGCGCGCCGGAGATGACCGAGGAGGATCTGCGCCATATCCTCGCGGGCGTTCTGATGGAATTCCCCATCCGCGAGGCCGTCGTGCGGCTGCCGAGCTGGCTGGGCGCGCTGCCGCAGGGGCATCCGCTCTACAGCGGCATCCTCGATTCCATCACCGGGGCGGCAAAGCAGCTGCGCAAAATGAAGGACGCCCCGGCCATGAGCGCGGCGATGGCGCAGCTCGAAGGGGCCTCGGAGGCGCAGCTGCGCTCCTCGCAGCTCAACGACGGCACGCTCGATTACGAGCTGCGCCTGCGCGACGGCCTTTTCTACGAGACGCTCGGCCAGTCCTGTGGGCAGGAGATCGACAGCGAGGAGCGGCTCTTTGCGCTGATGACGGAGCTGGCCTTTGCCAAGCGCGAATACGACCGCGTGGCCGAGGCGCTGGCCAGCGCGCGCAAGACGGGCTACGGCATGGTGCCGCCCTCCATGGACGAAATGCGCCTGCAGGAGCCGCAGATCTCCAAACAGGGCAGCCGCTTCGGCGTCAAGCTCAACGCGACCGCGCCCTCTCTGCACCTGATGCGCGTAGATATCCAGACAGAGGTGAACCCGCTGGTGGGCTCCGAGCAGCAGGGCGAGGAGCTGGTCAAATTCCTGCTGAGCGAATTTGAGACCGACCCCGCGCAGCTCTGGCAGACGGACATCTTCGGCAAGCCGCTCTCGGAGCTGGTACGCGAGGGGCTCAGCGGCAAGCTCGGCCGCATGCCGGACAGCACGCAGGCGAAAATGCGCGAGGCGCTCGAGAAGATCATCAACGAGGGCACGGGCGGCATGATCTGCATCCTGCTCTGAGCTCCCTTCGCAAAGCCGGCGCTCCCAAACGGAGCGCCGGCTTTTTTTATCCCGCGCGGAAAAGGCGAAAATTGTAACGAAACGAGGGCGGAATTTGCGGGAAAATAACGTTTATATTTGATAGGAAAACGGCGCAGGCTGTCGAATATATCAAAAATCGCGCTTTTATTACCGCGGCGTCCGTCTGCGGCAAAGAAGCGCGGCATCTTTTACGGAAAAGGAGCGGTGGCAATGCGCTTTACGGACGCCTGGCTCGACGAGCTGCGTTCGCGCGTCGATATCGTCGACGTCGTGAGCGGATATGTGCCGCTCAAGCAAAAGGGAAGGCGTTTCTGGGGCTGCTGCCCCTTTCACAACGAAAAGACGCCCTCCTTCAGCGTGGATTCCGCCGCGCAGCTCTATTACTGCTTTGGCTGCCACAAGGGCGGCAACGTGATCCACTTCGTAATGGAGATGGATCGGCTGGAGTTTCCCGACGCGGTCAAGGAATTGGCCGAGCGGGTGAACTTCGCCCTGCCTGTGGACACGGGCGGCCCGCGCGAGGGCGTTTCGCGCGAGGAAAAGGAGCTCATCCGCGAGGCCAACCGCGAGGCCGCGCGGTTTTATCACGCCTCTCTCTGGCAGAGCGAGGGCGCGCAGGCGCTCTCCTATCTGCACAAGCGCGGGCTGACGGACAAGCAGATCCGCCATTTCGGGCTGGGCTCCACGGCGGGCGGGCGCGACTCCTGCCTAAAACACCTGCGCGAGAAGGGCTACAGCGACGCCATACTGCTCAAGGCCGGCATCGCCACGAGCCGGGACGGCCGTCTCTACGATATGTTCCGCGACAGGGCCATCTTCCCCATCATCGATGGGCAGGGCTATGTGCTGGGCTTCGGCGGGCGCATTCTGGGCAGCGGCGAGCCCAAATACCTCAACACGGGCGACACCCCGGTGTTCAACAAGCGGCGCAACCTCTACGCCATGAACTATGTGCGCAAGGAGCGCGGCCTGAAGAGGATCATCCTCGCCGAGGGCTACATGGACGTGATCGCGCTGCGCTGCGCCGGGCTCGAGGGCGTCGTGGCCACTCTGGGCACCGCGCTGACGGAAGAGCAGGCCCGGCTGATCAAGCGGCTCGCGCCGGAGGTGTGGATCTCCTACGACGGCGACAGCGCAGGCCGAAAGGCCGCCCTGCGCGCGCTGGACATCTTCGAGCAGATGGATATCCCCGCCAAGGTGGTGGATTACCCCGCAGGGATGGATCCGGACGATTTCATCCGCGAACACGGCGCGCAGGGCTTTGAACAGCTCAAGCCCATGTCCGCGCCGGAATACCGCATGGCGCGCGCTGCAGACGACCTCGACCTTTCCGCGGAAGAGGCGCGCGTTTCCTATGCCATCCGCTGCTGCCAGATCCTGCGCCGGGTAAAAAACCCCGTGGAACGGGAAGGCTATCTGAAACGTCTGGAGATACAGACGGGCTTCACGCGCGGCGTGCTGCTCGAGCAGATGGGCGTAGTCGCCAGCGATGCAGAGCAGGCAAAGCCCGCGCGGCGCATCGTAAAAAAAGAAGCCCGGGGACTGGAAAAATACGAGCGCATGCTCCTGACCTTGCTCGCAAAGGGCCTGATCCCCCGGGAAACTGTAAAAACAGAGGATTTTTCAGAAGGACTTGCGCGGGATATGGCGAAACTTCTTCTGGAAGGCGTTTCGCCCTCCTCCATCCCGGACAGACTCTCTCTGGAGGGGGAAGCGCTCGCCGACGCCGTGAGCGCCCTGCACGAGCAGATGCTGCCGGAGGACGGCGAAAAGGCGCTGCAGTTTGCGCAGGAATGTCTCGAAAAGATGCGAAAAGACAAACTCGAAACAGTGTACGACACTCTTATTCAGGAATATACCAATGCCACCGAGGAAAGGCGCGCTGCGCTTCGGGAGCAGCTGGTTTCGATCGAAACCGAACGGGCGCGCCTTGACAGGATCGGAAAGTATTGGCTATAAACATGGCCAGCAATAAAGCAATGTAAAAAATGGCGGCGAGGCTGCGCGAGCTGATCGCAATGGGCAAGGAAAAGT
>JAUMYC010000364.1 GCA_030528845.1 Eubacteriales bacterium | reverse complement strand
TGGATCTGGCGTATGTCGCCTGCGGACGGCAGGACGTGTTCTTTGAGCTGCGCCTTCGCCCGTGGGATTACGCGGCGGGCGCGCTGCTGGTCACGGAGGCGGGCGGCGTGTTTGATATGCCGTTCTGCGCGGACGGACCGGACTTCGGCGCGACGGACGGCGTCTTTGCGTCCAATGCGGCGTGCTGCGCCGCTGCGCGCGCGCTCTTTGATGCGCGGACGGCCAAATGAGCATGCGCGCCGTTTGGGTAAAATGACGGATGCAATTGCGGCGGAATGATGAAATCTGACCAAAAACGTTTGACAAAACGTTTGTTGTCATGCTATAGTCTATCCATTGCAACGATAGGAACGAGCGTGCAGATCTCCTGCCAAGAGAGCCGCCGGCTGGTGTAAGGCGGACAGGAAACGGCATGCGGCCCTCCTGGAGCGGCGCGCGAAAGGGCGCGGGGTTTTCCCCGTCCGTAAGCGGCGCTGGGTTCGCCCATTACAGCGAGCGGGTCGAAGCACCCAAGGAGGTCTGCGCTGCGAGGCGCAGACAAAATAAGGTGGTACCACGGAGCACAGCTTCCGTCCTTATGCCAATCATCGGGGACGGAGCTGTTTTTTGTTTAGTAAAACGCCCGTCCGGATCAACGACAGACGGAGGGATAAGCATGATTGACTGGATTGCCCGCGTAAACACGGCGGTAAACGACTTTGTCTGGGGCGTTCCCGCGATGATCCTGATCATCGGCGTGGGACTGTACCTGACGCTCTCCATGAACTTCATCCAGATACGCCGGTTTGTGTACTCGATGAAGGAAACCATCGGCAGGGTCTTTAAGCGCGACAGCGCGTCGGACGGCTCGGTGACGCCGTTTCAGGCGGTCTGCACCGCGCTGGCCGCGACCGTCGGCACGGGCAATATCGCCGGCGTCGCCGGCGCGATCGCCATCGGCGGTCCGGGCGCGGTCTTCTGGATGTGGGTGTCCGCGCTGCTGGGCATGTGCACCAAGTTCACCGAGGTGACGCTCGCCGTGCATTTCCGCGAGCGCAACAAGGAGGGCGACTGGGTCGGCGGCCCGATGTACTTCATCAAGAACGGGCTTGGCAAAAAGTGGATGTGGCTGGCGTACGTGTTTGCGGCGTTCGGCATCTTTGCGACCTTCGGCACGGGCAACACCACGCAGACCAACGCCATCATCACCTCGATCAATTCCGCGCTGTACAACTTCGGCCTCGCGCCTGCGGGCGGTCTGCCCGCGCTGAATCTCGCGCTGGGCGTCGTCATCGCCGCGCTGATTGCGATGGTGCTGCTGGGCGGCATCAAGCGCATCGGCCGCGTGACGGAGCGCCTCGTGCCGTTCATGGCGCTTCTGTACGTCGTGCTCGCGCTGGGCGTCGTGCTTGCGCATATCGGCAATGTGCCTGCGGTCTTCGCCTCCATCATCGGCGGCGCGTTCAATCCGCGCGCGTTTACCGGCGGCGTGGTCGGCTCCATGTTCGTGGCGATGAAGCGCGGCGTCTCCCGCGGCATCTTCTCCAACGAGGCCGGTCTGGGTACCGCGTCCATCGCGCATGCCTCCGCCGAGACGGACAGCGCGGTTAAGCAGGGTCTGTTCGGCATCTTCGAGGTCTTCGCCGATACGATCGTCATCTGCACGCTGACCGCGCTGGTCGTGCTGTTAAGCGGCGTGCCGGTCGTCTATGGCGAGGCGGCGGGCGCGGAGCTGACCATCAGCGGCTTTACGGCGACCTACGGCGGCTGGGTTTCCCTGCTTGCGGCGGCGGCGATGTGCTTCTTCGCCTTCTCCACGATCCTTGGCTGGGGGCTGTACGGCATGCGCTGCGTCGAGTTCCTCTTCGGCCCCCGTGTCATCCGTCCGTTCCTTGTAGTCTATGCCCTGATCGCCATCCTCGGCGCGACGCTGGATCTTGGGCTTCTGTGGAGCCTGTC
>JAUMYC010000363.1 GCA_030528845.1 Eubacteriales bacterium | reverse complement strand
TCATGCCGAAGAGCTGGATGCCGATCATCATCAGCACCTTGCCCAGCGGCGGATGCGTCCATTCGTACACGGATTCGCCGTGGAGCATTTCATAGGCCGTGCGGGCGTGGTAGATTTCATCGAAGTAGGTGCCGTTGTAGTAGCCGGGTACCTCCGCCACGGTGTGCTGCTCGTCAATGAGCAGGTTTGCGTCGGTGGCGTAATCCGCGAATTCGCCGCTGCGGGTGAGGCTTTGAACCTCCAGCAGTTCACCGTCTTCACTCCAGAAGCCCACTTCGCTCAGGCGCAGCCCGGCGCTCTGCGCGGTGATGCGCACGTAGCGGGCGGTCTGCATGGGATACTCCTCGCCCGTGGAGGCGAAAGTGACGTAGGCGCTGCCGTCGCCGGGATCGTGGGTCTGGTCGTAAACTACGTTCAGATCCTCGTTCATGGGCACATAGTACAGCCAGCGGAAGATTTCACCCTGCTTATACTTGGCGTAATAGGGCTGCGTCCAGCTTTCGCCGTCATTGGATAGCTCAACAGTGAAGGTGGAATTGCAGATACCGCCGTAGTAGGTCATGCGGAAGGTTTCGGTTTCGCCCAGGTCGAACACGATGTTTTCGCCGGACTGGCTGGAAATCCATGTGGTCTGGGGCGCCTGCATGGAGCCGAGGTTCACGAAAGCGACCACCGCGTACACGGCAGTGACGGCAGCCATCAGGATATAATCCCGCGGGCGCAGGCGCAGTTTGTGATCCTTCCGGGGCAGGCTGGCGGGCGCGGTGATTTCCACGTCTTTTGCATCCTGCAGGCGCAGGGGGCAGATGTGGTTCAGGGCGCAGATGTCCACGGAAACCCAGATGAGATAGAGGGCATTGATGACGTTTGCCAGCGACAGGAGGGCGTTGAGCCACTGCTCGCTGTCCTGCAGGTGGCCGTAGTTGCCGCTGCCCATGCCGCCCTGCAGCACCAGCAGCTCGTTCATGGCGGTGGTGATGGTGATCACCGTCAGGCTCAGCAGGATGCGCCGGTCGCGTTCGATGGCGTAGGCAAGGGCCAGCAGCAGCAGCGCCGGGAAGATATAGCGCTCGTGGATCATGGGGCCGAAGGCGAAGATCAGTACGATCAATACGCCGCCCGCCAGCACCAGATGATGCCTGCGCTTCGATTTTGCGCACAGGAACATGCTCAGCAGGTAGGCGAGGGCGAACATGACATAGGCGAAGACCGTCCACGCGGGCTGGGACTGGGTGGAAACCCAGTTAAAGTCGAAGAGGGTGTACAGGTTCAGGGCGTTGATGGTGAGATAGGAGTAGCTGCCCAGGGTTTCGCTGTACAGGGATACCATCCAGGAGACCGGGCGCACAAGCGCGTCCAGCACACCTTCCGCCCTGCCGACGGTGAAGATGAAGGCGGCGGCATACAGGATGCCCAGCGCGACCACCGCGCCCAGGATGAATTCCAGCACCTTTTTGCCGCTGCGGCTGCGAATCAGGAATACCAGGATGGCGAACAGGCCCAGGGGGCCGAAGAGCATGGCCTGGGGTTTGATGAGCATGGCCAGCGCAAATGCGGCAAGGGAGGGGATGTATTTTTCATCCGCTGCCTCCAGCGCGCAGACGGCGATCAGCAGCGTGAAGATGGAATCGATCTGTCCCCATGCGGCGGAATCGATCAATACCGCCGGGTTGAAGGCGTAGAGCAGCGCGAGAACGGCAGCGATTCGGCCGCCGGCGTGCCGCTTTTCAGCCACGCGCCAGATCAGCAGCGCGCCCAGCATATCGCAGATGATGGGGATCAGTTTGAGCAGCAGCAGGTGCGCGGCGCCCTGCAGCTCAAAGCCGAACAGGTTGCGGATGGCTGCGGGAATCCACAGAAGCAGCATGTATCCCGGGGGATAATCGCAGAAGTAATCCTCGGCGTAGAACCGGGCGGGACCCAGGTCAAACATGCGCTCCGAC
>JAUMYC010000362.1 GCA_030528845.1 Eubacteriales bacterium | reverse complement strand
CAGCGAGACCGCCCCGCCAATCGCCGCCACAACGCGGCGCATCATCGCCGCTTCGTCAATGCCCGGCAAACCAACGTTGATATCCAGAATCTGTGCGCCGGCCTCCTCCTGCTCGATGGCCTGCGCGACGATATAGTTCATATCCTCCTCGCGAAGCGCCTGCTGGAAGCGCTTTTTGCCCGTCGGATTGATGCGCTCGCCGATCACGCGCACGCCCTGACCAAACGCGCATACCTCGCTCGATGAGCAGATGCCGCTCACCTGCGCCTCCGCCCAATGCGCCTCCCCCTGCGCAAATGCGTCGCGCAGCGCTGCGATGAATTCCGGCGTCGTGCCGCAGAATCCGCCGATATACGCCGCGCCGACGTCCGCAAGCGGCAGACAGGCCGCTGCAAACGCCTCGGGCGTCGTGTGATATGCGCCGGTCTTTGGATCCGGCAGCCCCGCATTGGGCTTGAGGATCAGCGGCAGGCTCGTCACGGCGCGCATATCGCGCAGAATCGGCGCAACCTCGCACGGGCCCAGCGAGCAGTTGACGCCCACCGCCGTCACGCCCAGCGCGCTCAGCGCCATCGCCGCGCACTGCGCGCGAACGCCCAGAAACGTCCTGCCCGACTGCTCAAACGTCATGCTGGCAAAGACCGGCAGATCGCAGAGCTCCTTTGCCGCCAGCACGCCGGCACGAATCTCGGAAAGATCGGAAAAGGTCTCAAAGAAGATCGCCTGTGCGCCCGCCGCAACGCCGGCGCGGATCATCTGCGCAAACAGGTCGTAGGCTTCCTCAAAGCGCAGCGTGCCCAGCGGTTCCAGCAGTTCGCCGATCGGCCCGATATCCAGCGCGACTTTCGCGTCCGTCCCCTCGCAGGCCTCAAGCGCTGTGCGTACCGACGCGGTTACGACTTCCTCGACCGTATAGCCCGTCCCGGCAAGCTTATGCGCATTGGCGCAGAACGTATTGGCCAGCAGCAGGCGCGTGCCCGCCTCGACATAGCTGCGATGGATACGGCGGACGATCGGCGCATCGGTGATGGAGAGCGTCTCCGGACGCTGACCGAGCTTGAGCCCGGCACTTTGCAGCATGGTTCCCATGGCGCCGTCAAGCAGCGTAATTTTCTGCGTAAACATCTGTACCATCCTATCCGCCGCTCAGCGGCGCAGTTTATTTGTCTCTTTCGGCAAAGGCGCACGTCTTTCGCGCGCTGCATCCCGCACATCCGCGCGCACGGCGCTTGACCGGCGTCCGGCTGACGCCCATGATGGCCGTGACCGACTTTCGCGGAATCATGATGCCGCTTTTAGAAACCGTCAGCCCGATCCTGCGCGAAGCCTGAAGCACCTCGCAGATTTCCCCGCTCTGGCCAAGCGGCATATCCCCATAGCCCGGGCTGAACCTGTCCGTCAGACACAGGCCTTCGTCTTTCATACGAACCCTGAGTTCAGATTCAATCTGATCGCAATAGGCCTCGATCGCCGCGCTGAGCACCGCATCCAGAAGCAGCGCATCGGCGCTGCTTCTCGCCTGCTCGCGGATGAGCAGCCTTTCGCTCTGCGCGCCAAGCGTCGCAGCGAGCAGATATGCCCCGCTGCAGGAAGACAAAAGCGAAGCCATGTCTTGGCCCATCGGCATAAAGGACGTGCCGCTGAGATGACCGTCCGCCGCCAGATCAAACCGCATCAGCGCCGAGCGCGGCTGGATGGAGGCAAGCACGTTTTCGCTGATCCCGTTCAGCTTTTCAAGCAGCTGCGGCTCAACCGGCGCGCCGCGCCAGCCAATAAAATGCAGGATCTCACACATGTCAATCTTTTGAATCACTGCTTTCATTTGATCTCCTCCGATCCGCCAGCCGAAAACAGATCCGTCTGCTCAGCGCGGCGGCAGGCCATGATCTGCCGATCAAGCCGCTGATGCGCGTTCAGCAGACGCGCACCGTGCGTAAGCAGCGCCGT
>JAUMYC010000361.1 GCA_030528845.1 Eubacteriales bacterium | reverse complement strand
CCGGAATCTGCCTGACGTTTGAACCGGGCGAGGGCTTTGAGCCGGGCGGCCGGCGCAAAAAGACGCTTCTGCGCCTTGCGGACGGGCGGGACATGATCATCCCGGCGCTGGGCGCGGCGGGGCTGTGTACGGCGATGCTCGCCTTTGTGACCGTGATGAAGACGGGGCTTGACCGCGCGTTTATGGACAGGGTGCTGACCGGCACGAACCCGCAGTGGCTGCGGGCCATACTGCTGCTGGCGCTGCTGGCGGCGGCGCTTCAGGCGGCGCTTGCGGCGGTGCGCAAAACCCACATCAAGCGGCTGCAGAGCCGTCTGGCGGTGTCGGGGAGCCTGCGATTCCTCTGGAAGGTGCTGCACATGCCCGTGGAGTTTTTCACCCAGCGTATGGCGGGCGATATCCAGAGCAGGCTGAAGGCGAATGCCAAGGTGGCCCGGCAGCTCACCGGCGTGATTGCGCCGCTGGCGATGGATTGCCTGATGATGCTCTTTTACCTGATCGTCATGCTCCGCTACAGCGCTGTGCTGACGCTGGTGGGCGTGACGGCCATCGCGGTGAATACCGGCCTCTCCTTCGTCATGTCCAGAAGGCGGGAGAACTTTGTCCGCGTGCAGATGCGCAGCCGGGCGCAGCTCTCGGCGATGACGGTCTCCGGCATCGGGATGATGGATACGATCAAGGCGGCCGGCGCGGAAAACGGATTCTTTGAAAAGTGGGCGCTGCTTCAGGCGCAGGCGCAGGGGCACGCGACGGCGTTTGAGCGGGAAAACCGCGGGCTGGTCGTGCTCGCGCGCGCGGTATCCCTGCTGGCGAACACGGCGGTGCTGATGCTGGGCGCGCGCTTTGCGATGCAGGGCAGCTTCACCCCCGGCATGATCATGGCGTTTCAGGGGCTTCTGAGCGCGTTCTCCGACCCGGCGTCCCGGCTGATTCCGGCGGGGCAGACGCTGCTGGAGATGCGCACGTCGATGGAAAAGATCGAGGACGTGATGCAGTACCCCGAGGATCCCTGCTTTGCCTGCGCGCAGGCGGAGGGGGAGCAGGCGGATTACGCCAAGCTCCGGGGCCATATCGAACTGAAGAACGTCACATTCGGCTACTCGCGCCTTGGCAAGCCGGTCATCCGCGATTTCAGCATGAACGTGGAGCCGGGCGCCTGCGTGGCGATCGTGGGCGCATCCGGCTGCGGCAAGTCGACGGTATCCCGGCTGATCTCCGGCCTGCACAGGCCGTGGAGCGGCGAGATTCTCTTTGACGGCAAGCCGATGGAGGAGATCGACCGGGCTGTGCTGGTCGGCTCGCTGGCCGTGGTCGATCAGGACATCGTGCTCTTTGAGGACAGCATCGCCGGCAACATCAAGCTCTGGGACGAGAGCATCGAGGATTTTGAGATGATCCTTGCGGCGCGCGACGCCGGCATGCACGAGGATATCATGAAGCGCAGCGGCGGCTACCGAGCAAGGGTTGAGGAAGGCGGACGGAACTTCTCCGGCGGGCAGCGCCAGCGGCTGGAGATTGCGCGCGTGCTCGCGCAGGATCCGACGATGATCATTCTGGATGAGGCGACGAGCGCGCTGGATGCGCAGACGGAGCACGAGGTCATTCAGGCCATCCGCATGCGCGGGGTGACCTGCATCGTCATCGCGCACAGGCTCTCCGCCATCCGGGATTGTGACGAGATCATCGTCCTTGACCGGGGCGAGGTGGCGGAGCGCGGCACGCATGAGGCGCTGGCGGCCATGGGCGGCCGGTATGCCGCGCTGGTTACGCATGAATAAGAGGGAGTTCCGATGAGTTGGTTTGACGATCAGATCAGGGAAAGAAAGCGGCGGGAGGACGAGAACTTCGCTGAAGCGCTGGATGAAATCGCTTCGCTGCTCGGCCGGGAAAAGGCCGGAGCGCCGTGCGAAAGCGAGTCTGCGAGGCAGAGGAGCACGGTCCGCGCCGTCGA
>JAUMYC010000360.1:686-1952 GCA_030528845.1 Eubacteriales bacterium | reverse complement strand
GTTCTTAGGTTACCGTCTGCTTTACATGTTCACCTTACGAATTTCTATGATTATTCTCTGGAATTCCATGTTTTCACCGCCCAATCCGTGATTCTCTGTCAATGAAAACTTCAAACAAAAATACGCCCGGAGTGTCCGGGCGCATCATTTATGAGCCATATATCCAGAAGGTGTCCGTCGAAGTAAGAAAAATCGGAAACTGACAGATGTGCACATTACAAAGGGATCATATTCCGTGGAATCATATATTTTCCGTGGGTTTGGTCATGGGACATTTGGTGAATCGGTTTTCACATCTCCCATGTAGGCAATGCACAGCATGGTTATGTCATCGAACTGTTCAGCCGCTCCGGCGAACTCGTCCACGTCGGCTTTGACCTCATCGCAGATCGCCTGAACGTCCATGTCCGCGCAGCGGTTCAGCACCGCGAGGAGCCTCTCCTCGCCGTAAAGCTCTTCGTGCTCGTTTATGGCCTCGGTCACGCCGTCGGTATACAGGAACAGCTTGTCGCCGGGATTGAGCCACATTTCGTTTTTGCGGTAGCGGATCCCTTCCATACCGGCCAGCACAAAGCCTGCCCGGGTGTTCATGTACTCAAAGCTGCCGTCGGCGCGCCTGACCAGCGGCGGATTATGGCCCGCATTGGCGAAGGTGAGCCTTCCAGTCTTCATATTGAGGCTGCCCATCCACGCCGTTACGAACATGCCCGCGTCATTGTTTTCGCAGAGCTTCGCGTTGGCGTCGGTAAACACCGTATCCACGCTCAGCCCGGCTTCGGCGTAGCTCTTGAGGAGCGTCTTGGACTGCATCATGAACATTGCCGCGGGGATACCCTTGCCGGACACGTCCGCGACAAGGAACGCCAGCGTGTCCTCATCGACAAAGTAGAAATCGTAAAAGTCGCCGCCCACTTCCTTTGCCGTGTACATGGACGACCATATCCTGAATTCCCTGCGGTTGGGATATGGCGGGAACACAGAGGGCAGCGCGGAATGCTGAATGGCCTTGGCAAACGCGAGCTCCGCGTCGATCCTCGCCGCCGCGTCCGCGATATAGCGTTTGAGCGTGTTCACGGTGGAGTTGATGTCGTTTGACAGATCCTCAAATTCCACATGGGAGCGGACATTCACTACAGTATCCAGCTGGCCTGCGGATATTGCGGACAGGGAATTATTGATCTGATAGATATTGTTTACCACCAGCCGCTTTACCAGCACGAATATCTGGATGAACAGCGCCAGAAATACGACTATCTGCATGGTTGT
>JAUMYC010000360.1:0-659 GCA_030528845.1 Eubacteriales bacterium | reverse complement strand
CGCTCACCGCCACATTTCTGGAAAGCGCCGCCTCCCGACGTGGGATCACAGCCACGATCAGATAGCCTTCGGTGCGCTGATACATGCAGTAGCAGGCTTCGCCGTAGGCGTTTGAGAAAAAGCATTCGTTCTCGGCGACCTCATTCGTGTCCAGCAAAATGCCTATCGCGCCCAGATACCGGCCCTCGTTTCCATGGCGGTCGCTGACGATGTTCCAGTCCTCGTCCACGACCACGAGACCACCGTTCTCGCCTACGTGCCTGTTGCGGGCGACGCCCACGACATACTCGTCAATGTCCTGCCGGAAGCGACTTGCGTCATATCCGACCTGCACAAAGCCGCCCCGCTCCAGCGCCACGCCCGCGTATTTTCGGGAGATCGAGGGATCATAGGACAGGGGCTGATAGCTCTGTACATATTCATCCTCACCGGTCAGCAGCACCATGAATTCCGAAGCCTGCTCGCCGACCCGCATATCGTAATTCAGAAAATCCGGATTGGTGCTGGCGTATATAAAACCTGCCCGGTTTACGCAGTTTATCTCCGTGACTTCATATTTCTCCGTCAGAAGGCGCAGACATTCCGAATCAATGGTTTCGACTTCATTCAGCTCCTCCGCCAGCTCACGGGTCAGATCCAGCAGATTTTTGTCTGAGGCG
>JAUMYC010000110.1 GCA_030528845.1 Eubacteriales bacterium | reverse complement strand
TTTGCTCTGTAATGTTTACTCTGCAATGTCGCTCTGTAATGATCACTTTACGATCTTGCTCTGTAATGCTTACTCCGCATTCCTGCTTTGTAATGATCCCTCTGCAATGTCGTTCCGTAACGATTACTCTGCTTCAATTGCTTTGCAACGTTTACTTCGCTCTTCTGCTCTGTAATGCTTGCTCTGCTATGACCCTTCTCTTCTTTGAAAGAACCTTCGTTTCGAAAGCTTCGTCTTCAGTGTGGGGCTTTACCTGTCCACCGGTATCACCTCTCCTGTTTTCTGGCTTTATTATAACGCCGCATAGCCCAAATTTCAAGCCCGCATTTTGCACAAAGTTCACATATATCTCTTTATGCATTATCACGTTTCTTTACAATACCCGTTGACATTTTCGTTTCCGTTTGGTATGATAAATATGTTGGGCATGAAAAAGCGGGCGCTTGTGCGTCCGCTTTTTTTCGTTTTTCATCGCGTGTGATCACGCCGCCGGGCGCTTATGCGTCCGTTTTTTTATTTCCGCGCTTCCTCTGCCGGCAGCGCTTCGTCGAGCCACGCGCCGAGCGAGCGCTCCACCTCCGCCGCGACGGCGAGCTTATACGCCAGCCGGCTCTCCTGCGGAGGCAGCTCCAGGAAGAACGAGCGCGTCTCGCCGCAAAAGGTCAGCGCGTAATACACCCGGCCGGGCACGGAGCCCGCTGCATTGGCCGGGTCCACGTTTCCCATCGTGCCCGTCACGCCCACGCCGATGCGCGCGCCCAGCTTCTGCGCGCAGGCGTTTGCCATGGCGCGGGCGGTCTCCTCGGAATACACGCCGCAGCGCTCGATGATCTCCTCGTCCACGCCCATCATCACCTTCGCCTCGTTGCTATAGGTAACGAACGCGCCTTTGAGCACGGCGGACGCGCCCTCCGTGTCGGTGATCAGCGAGGCGATCTGCCCGGAGGTGGCGCTCTCCATCGTCGTGATCGTGAGCTCCGCCGCGATCAGCCGCCGCGTCAGCCTGTGATACGCGCGGCGAACCTCTGCCTCGCAATATCTCTTTTCTCCCATCCATCAGCCCTTCTTTCTTTCGCGCGCCCTGCGCGTATTTCATTGCGGCTCAGTCAGCAGCGGCCGCCAGCGCTCGGTCGTTTCATAGGCCCGGCAGAGCATGGCGCTGCCGCCGCCGTCAAAGAGCCGCTGCAGAACGAACCGCGTCCATTCCCTGTTGATCTCGGCGCTCTGCGTGCGCATCGTCTGCAAAGGGTTGACGCCAAGCCGCATCAATTCAAAATTCGTCAGCGAGACCGCCAGATGGCAGCCGACCAGCGCGTCTCCCGCCTGCGGGTCGACGCCGTACACCCGGCAGGGCACGCTGATCTCTCCACGGCCGAGCAGCTCCGCCGTGCTTTCGTCGTTGATCTGTATCGTGACCATGTCGCCCGTCCCTGCCCAAAGCAGTGCCTTCTGTTTCCTTCTTCCCGATTTTTCCAGCCCTTCGAAGGCCTCTTCCCGCTCCCGTCGGCGCTGCTCCTCGCTCAGCTCGTCGAATCTGCCGAAATCCGGCCCCGGCAGGCCGACGTTCCGTTCGCGGATCCGCCCGACCAGCGCAGAAACGCTCTCCGGCACCGTCCCGAGTCCGTCCAGCACGGCAAGCACGCCGCGTTCCCGCTCCGCCTCCGCCCGCGCCCGTTCTCTGCGCACCCGCAGCTCGCCGGGGATCGCAGCCGGATCCCGCAGCATCGCCGCGATCTGTTCGATCGAAAAATCCAACCTTCGCAGCAGCGCGATCTCCCTGAGCCGTTCGATCTCCTCCGCGGAGAAATCGATCGTTCCCTCTTTCTTCTGCGGCCGGAGCAGCCCCTTGGCCAGATACAGCCGGATCGCCTTTTCCGTGAGAGCCGTCGCCTCGCATGCCTTCTTCATTTTCATCGCGTTTCTCTCCTTTCCGCCCTTGGCGCGAGGCCATCATAGCGGCTTCCCCAAGGGAAGTGTCAAGCCCCTTTTTCAAGAAAAGCGGCCCCTGCCCCGGGGAAAAACGCGAATTTTTTCTCAATGCCGCTCCCGTTCGCTTCGTTCAGCGATCCGCCTCGGGCAGCGTCCGGCCGAGCCAGTCAAACGCCTCGATCCACTGCACATGCGGAAAGAGCACCCTGCCGTTCTCGTTGGAATACCGCATGAAGGCATGGCAGGCCGCCGGGAGCGAGCGCTCCAGCGCGGCGCGCACCTCGGTCTCATAAGGCGGCACGCCCGGCTGGTCCCACGCCAGCTTATCCGCGAGAAACAGCGCCATTTCCATCGGCGAGGCCTGCGCCCGCAGCGTGGTATGGCATTCGATGGCGGAGAGCACGCTTTCGTCCGTCACGCCGAAGTGCTCCTGCGCGACGACGCGCGAGAGCCGCTGATGCAGCAAAAAGGGCAGGCGCTCCTCCGCCTCGCACAGGGCGAAGCCCTGCCGCCGCGCGTAAAGCAGCATGTCCTCGCGCCGGACGACCGCGCTGATATCGTGCAAAAGCGCGGCCGCGACACAGCCTTCGCGGTCTATCCCGAAGCGCTCCGCCAGCTGCGCGCAGACCTGCGCGACGGCGCGCACATGCGCAAGCGTCGCGCTCTTTGCATTGGCCAGCAGCAGCGCAGCCGCATCCTCCGCCGTCCTGCCCGTCCCCTCCGGCACAACGACATACGAAAACTCCCGCAAGATCATCCGCTCGCCCCCGTCCTCAGCCACATTCCGCAACCATTATAGCGCAGCGCCCCCGCACTGTAAAGAAACCCGCCGCGCGAACACTGCGACAAAAAAAGAGCCTTTCCTTTTCAGGAAAAGCTCTCATGGCAGGGGCAGAACCCGATTTTCTCTATCACACGCTGCATTGCATCGTTATCTGCTTCCGTTCTTATGGTCGGGATTTTCGCATTTTCCAATATATAATTCAACACAAAAACGGAAACTGCATATGCAAACCCCTGATTTCGGCGGTTCCTGACTACCCGTACATCCGCCACTTCCCACATGCTGTCCGAATACCTTTCAACACAGGCGCGTGCGATCGGCTCCTTTTCGTCCATGAGCAGACAGTAGGTCGTCCCCTCGTCGTACGCCTTGTTCCAGATTTCAGCAGGCAGCGGCTTCTGTCCGCAGAGCAAAAGATGTTCGTTGAACAGGCTCAGTTCATCTTTTTTCAGCCAGCGAATATTTGCAGAGCCAAATGCAATGGGTTCGCCACGGTATTCGTATATGATTTCAGCCAACTCATCTCACCTCGAAAAAACTAAAAAACCAGCCGGTCTCTTACGAAACCGGCTGGTTGGCAGGGGCAGAAGGATTCGAACCCTCAACAAAGGTTTTGGAGACCCACGTGTTACCATTACACCATGCCCCTACGGCACGAGGGATATTATACCGCATGCCGGGGCCGATGTCAATATCTTTGTGAAAATTTCCTGCGCGCGGGTCAGCGCGCGCGGCTCTGCGGCGGCTGCGCGGGCAGCAGCTCGGCCAGCGGCCTTGCAGATAGGGCGGGCAGGCCGCCGAGCAGCTGCTCCTCGCTGAGCCAGCCGCGCAGGCGCATCGCGTCGTCGCAGAGGAAGAAGATGTGCACCTTGCCCGGCCTGAGCAGCGAGAGCGCCTTTGCCAGCGCAAGGCTCTCCGGCACGGCCAGCGCGCGCACGGGCAGGCTGCCTCTGCGCGCAAGGTCGTCCCGCCGCAGGAGCAGGGCTTCGGCGTTTGCGCCGACAGCGGCGGCGCTCTCCCGGGCCGCGCACGCACAGATATACGCCGCCGCGACCAGCACGCTGACGTTCCATACTCCGCGCGCGACCGCGAGCGCAAGCGCTGCGCCCGCCAACGAACCGCCGAGGATGTATCCGCCCAGCGCGCCCATGCGCACGGCGCGCGCCGCGCCCGTCCGGCAGGCGAGCAGCGCGCACAGCGCACGGCCTCCGTCCAGCGGCAACGCGGGCAGCAGGTTCACCGCCGCGAGGAGCAGATTCGGCCGGATGAGCAGCGCCGCGGCGTGCGCCGGGAGCCACCCGGCATACGCAAGCGCGCCCAGCACACAGACCAGCGCCAAATTCGCCCCGGGCCCGGCCAGCGCCGTGCCGAGCGTGCGCAGAGCGCCCGCGCTCCATGGGCTTTGCAGGCGCAGCGCGGCGCCCACGGGCGTGAGCTCCATCTCCAGCACACGCAGGCCGCACAGGCGCGCCGCGAGAAGATGCGCCGCTTCATGCAGAAAGAGCGCCGGCAGCATCGCCAGCGCCTCCCTGCCAAGGCCCGTCTGCCATGCCAGCAGCAGCGTCAGCGGCATCAGCGGCCGCACCCGCAGCGGCACGCCGAACAGCCGCAGGCCCTTCATCGTTCCCATTGCGCGGGGTCGACCTCCGCGCCGTCCTGCCGCAGGGCAAAATACACCCGCGCGCCTCCTCCTGCCGAAGCCGCGCCCACGGCATCGCCCGCGTAGACGCGCTCGCCGGGGCTCACCTCCACCTCCGCAAGATACGCGTAGACCGTCTCCAGCCCGTTGTCATGGGTGATCAGAACGATATGATCTGCCATCGCCCCCTCTTCTACCCGACTCACTTCGCCGTCCATTGCCGCGCACACGGGCGCGCTGTCCGCGCAGACATAGATGCGCCACGGCTGCGTTTTGCTCCATGCATGCTCGATCTGCCCCTCCACCGGCGCGTACAGCTTCTGCGGCGCGCCCGCGTTCCAGAAGACCAGCGCGGTCTCCGGCACGAGCTCTCGCACAAAATGCAGCTTGCCCAGCGATTCGTCCAGATCGATCCGCATGGTCATCGCCTTTTCGATGCCCTCCACCGCCCTCTGCGCCCAGGGCAGATCCGCGTTGCGCAGGGCCATCACGCTCAGCAGCAGCGCGCAGGCGATGGCCGTGCTGCGCAGCAGCCTGTCTCCAAAGGCCGCCGCCCTTTGCTTTCCTCCGGCAGGCAGCCCCTTTGCACGCGGTGTTTTCTCCGAAGGCTTCTGCTCGGCAGGCGCCGGCCCCATCTGCGTATGAATCCTCAGTCCGTTTCCCATCTCGTCAAGCACCTCCCGCACAGGCTTCGCTTCAGCCTATGCCCCCGGGCGCGCCCGCATGCCCGCTTTCCGCCCAAAAAGCGAACAGCGCCTCATTTTCATGAGACGCTGCCGCAGAAGGAAGGGGTTGGTAGGAGGACATTGTCGGCCTGCTCTGCCGACGATGTTATTGTACCTCTCAATTTCAGAGATTATATGGCGATATCATGAACCATACGGCACAAAATGCGGGAGATTCAGCCCACGCCGTGCTTGACGCGATCGGCCTCCTCCGCCGCCTTTGCGTTGTTCCATTTGTCCATCGTGCCCACAAGATAGCCGGTGATGCGGCGGATGCGCTGGAACGGCACGGTGTCAAAATGGTACGCCAGATCCACAAACTCGCCGTCGATCTTCACGTCGATCTGGTTGGGCTGCTTGTTATACAGCTCCACTGCGCGGTCAAAATAGGCGCGGAGCTCCTGCGGGCCGGCCTCGCCGCCCGTTACGTTATATTTGCATTCCATTCGTATCCCTCCTTAATTGGGTCCTGCTTACTATATACCCGCGCGCCGCCCCGTGCAAACAGGGCGCGCTATTTTTTACCCCGCATTTCTGCGCCGATGATCTGCCTGCAGCGCTCGAGCAGCTGCTGCGCCGTTTCCATGTCCGCCGCCTCGCAGCTCAGATAGCACTCGGCGCTGTCGGAGGAGGGGCGCACCCAGGCGCGGCCTTCGCCCGTGCGGATGCGCACTCCGTCGCCCAGCTCCGCCTGCGGAAACTGCTCCGCCAGCGCGCGCAGGATGCGGCCCTTGCGCGCGCTCTCCACGGGCAGCGTCTGCGTGAGCACGGCCATGCGCGGCAAAAGCGCCTGCCAGTCCCAGAGCTGCAAAGCGCGCGCTTCCAGCGCGTCCAGCGCCGCCAGCGCCGCGAAAATGCCGTCCGTATGCAGCCGCAGCAGAGTCGGCGCGCGCTCCGCCATCGCGCCGAGCTCCTCGCCGCTGTGCGTCGGCACGACCTGCGCGCCGTATTCCCCGCACAGAGCGCCCATGGCCTGCGGCGCGCCCTGCGCAAGGGGGATCTCCCTCTCTCCGCGCTCGAGCGCCGTCCAGAGCAGCAGCATCCCGAGCATCTCGCCGCGCAGGGCCGCGCTGCTGTCCGCAAGGCCGACGAGCCTGCCCTCGCCGTCGAGCGCCGCGCCCATCTCGCCCGCGCCCGGCGCTTCCTCCTCGCCAAAGGCGCAGCGGCAGCCGCGTCCGGCTGCGGCAAACGCATCCTGCGCCAGCGCAAGCAGCGCCTCGTCCCGCGCGCAGACCAGCACGGGCATGCGGCAGGCCGCGCCCTTTCCCGCAAACTCCTGCGCGACGCCGCCAAGATACAGCTCCCGCGCGCCCAAAATCCGCTTCGGCGCGGGCTCGTCCGGCGCAAAGCCCTCCGGCATTCGCTCGGCGCAGAGTATCTTTTCGATCCTGCGCAGCGTCTCCCGCGTACAAAGAGCGCCCGCGCCCGTCAGCGGCATGACCTCCGCTCCCCTGCAATACGCCGCCGCGCCGGCATGCAGCCTGCGCGCAGCTTCCATCAGCACGGGCAGCGGCGCCGATTCGACGTCATACGCCTCCCCGAGCCCGGCTATCAGCGCCCGTCTGCACGCGCGCGAGGCCCCGTCCCAGTCCGACGCCACGGCGACGGGGCCCTGTGCGCACAGCGAAAGCGCCTGCCCCAGCCGCACAGCCTGAAGCCTGCTCTGCACGCGCAGCCGTCCCGCGCGGAATTTCATGCCGCAGCCGCTGCCCCATACGACGTCCTCTTGCACGCGGCCGTGCTCCTCCGTGCGCTTGCCGGGCCAGATGCGCATACCGGGCATGAGCACGCCGCCCCGGCCGACTGCGCTGCCCCGGCCCACCACCGCGCTTTCATATGCGCACGCGCCCTCTTCAAGCTCTGCGCCGTCGCAAAGCACGCAGCCGCTCGCCTGCGCCCGTTCCTGCAGCGTCGCCCCCTGCCAGAGCACGCTCCTTTTCACGACCGCGCCGCGCCGCACGCGCGCCCCTGCGCCGACGACGCTGCCCGCGCCGATAAACGCATCCCGCTCCACCACCGCGCCCGGGCCGATCCAACAAGGCGCTTCCAGCCGCGCGCCCTGCTCCACGCGTGCGCTCTCATGCACGAAGCACTCGCCCGGCGCGCAGTCCGCCTCCAAGGCAATCTCCCCGGACAGGAACGCCCTGTGCGCCCCCAGATAGCTCTCCACGTCACCGATATCGCACCAATAGCCCTGCATGCGCCAGCCGTACACGCGCATGCCCGCGCGCAGCATTTTCGGAAACAGATCGCGGCTGAAATCCGCCTGCACGCCCTCCGGGATCAGCCGCAGCGCTTCCGACTCCAGAATATAGATCCCCGTGTTCACCGTGTCCGAAAGCACGTCGCTCCAGTCCGGCTTTTCCAGAAAATGCCGGATGCG
Organism: Eubacteriales bacterium; assembly: GCA_030528845.1. The sequence goes on along the minus strand of JAUMYC010000110.1, from coordinate 844 downwards.
CCCGTCCTCCTCCGTCACGGCCACACCATATTCCGTCGGCGCGGCGCTTTCCCGCAGCACGATCGTCGCCGCCGCCCGCTTTTCCCTGTGAAAACGCAGCGCCGCGCTCAGGTCGCAGTCTGTCAGGCCGTCGCCCGAGAGCACGAAAAACGTCTCGTCCAAAAAGTCCTGCGCCAGCTTGACTCCGCCCGCCGTGCCCAGCGGTTCCTTTTCCATGTAATAGCGCATCTGCACGCCAAACCGGCTGCCGCTGCCGAAATGATCCCGGATCTGCTCCGGCAGGTAGCAAAGCGTAGCCGCGAGCTGCTCCACGCCATGCCGCCTGAGCAGCTGCACGGCATATTCCATCACCGGCTTTTCCAGCACCGGCGCCATGGGCTTGGGGCAATCGCAGGTCATCGGCCGAAGGCGGCTGCCCACTCCTCCCGCCAGTATGATCGCCTTCATCTGCGCATCCCTCCGTCCTGTTCCCTTCCTGTCAAAGGGGTCTGCCCTTTATTCTGTCCCCCTTTGCTGTAATATATACAAAAAGACCGCCCTTTCCGGTCTTTATAAAATCAAACGTACGCACAGCCCGGCTCTGCTTCTATTTTGTAGGGGTGGCCCTTGCGGCCGCCCATCCTTTCCGGTCTTTGCAGGACAAACGACGGGCAGACAAACCGGCTCCGCTTATATCTTGTAGGGGCGGCCCTTGCGGCCGCCCGTCCTTTCCGGTCTTTGCAGGACAAACGACGGGCAGACAAACCGGCTCCGCTTATATCTTGTAGGGGCGGCCCTTGCGGCCGCCCGTCCTTTCCGGTCTTTGCAGGACAAACGACGGGCAGACAAACCGGCTCCGCTTATA
>JAUMYC010000109.1 GCA_030528845.1 Eubacteriales bacterium | reverse complement strand
TCTGGGCACTCTGCTCAGGCAAAAACGCAGCAGGGCAAACAAAAACAACGCGACGCCCGGGACGATCAGCAAGGCGCTCGCCTCGCGCAGCCGATTGTGCAGCGCGACTCCGGCCGCAGCGCAGCACATGGACAGCGCAAAGAGTGCGGCGTTTCCTTTTTTCACAGTCCCGCCCCCTATCTCTTAATCCGGAATGCAGCTGTCTTCGATGAATGAAAACACGGCGTCGTAATAGACTTTGGGCGAGGTCTGCGCGGAGGCGGCATGCCCGGCCCATTCCACGACCAGCAGTTCCTTCGGCGCGGCGCAGGCCTCATAGACATCATACACCATCTCCGTGCGCACGAAATCGTCCTGCGCGCCGTGGATGAAGAGCACCGGCCGCTCGGCCTTTTCCAGCTGCCGCACGCAGGAGGCCTCCGCAAAGCTGTATCCGGCCGTCAGCTTCGATACGGCAGAGGCGGCGTGCATCAGCGGGAATTCCGGCAGGGAGAAAATCGCGTGCAGCTGATCGGCAAAGATATCCCAGACGGAGGTGTAGCCGCAGTCCGAGGCGAAGCCGCGCACGTTCTCCGGCAGCTCCTCTCCCGCGAGCATCATCGCCGTCGCACCGCCCATGGACACGCCGTGCACGACGATCTGCGCCTGCGGGTCTTCCTCGATGATCAGGTCGATCCAGCGCCGCACGTCGAGCCGGTCGAGCCAGCCCATGCCGATATATTTGCCCTCGCTGCGCCCGTGCGCGCGCAGATCCGGCGCGAGCACATGAAAGCCCCGCGCGTTATAATGGGCGGCCATGCCCCCGCAGCCGCCGCTGTCGCTCTTGTAGCCGTGCAGCAGGACGGCCCATTTGCTGCCGGGCTGCGGCGCAGGATAGACCCGCGCGGCCAGACGCAGTCCGTCGTGCGATTCCAGCACGCGCCAGCGCCCGTCCTCGCCGTCCTGCATCGCCGCGGCGGGATAGGCCTCTTCGGCGCTGTAGCCCGGGCGCAGCAGGGCATAGCGCACGAAATACACGCCCGCCCCCGCGAGGGCGACGCACAGCACAAGCAGCAGCGCAACAAGCGCAATCAGCAGCCTTCCTTTTTTCATCGCAGCGCCTTTCTCCTTTGTGAGCATATCTGCATTATCCCCGGGAGCGCGCGCAGCGCCCCCTGTCTGCTTTCATTTTAGCATGCCGGATCGGTCCGGTCAACGAAGCGCCTCAAGCCCGCGCGCGGAAGGAATGTTCCGCCATATTGTGTCCTATATTGCTTCGATAAAGATTTACATCTACTAACACGCCTCGGGAATTGCGTTTCCCGGCCAAATGGAATATAATTTTTACATGGGCGCTAATGTTTTTTATACGAGTTAAAACCTTCAGCGTCACTTCATCAACGGAGGCGTTAACACATGAAAAGGATCCTTGCTCTGGTTCTTTCCCTGATCATGATGTTCAGCTGCGTTGCCTTTGCCGAGAACGAGCAGGGCGACACCGCCGCTCATCAGGACTACATCTCCAACCTGCTGGCTGAAGCCGGCGTTGACTTCAACTTTGTGAACCTGTCCGCCGGCGCCATGGAATTTTTCTACAATGCCGCCATCCGCGCGCACATTGAGCTCACTTCCATGAGCGCTGAGCAGCTCGCCGAGTGGACCGAGGTGCGCGTCGCTCTCTTCAACGAAGCGCTGAACACCGATATCGGCGAAGGCGAAGCTCTGGTCGCTCTGGTCGACGAAAAGATCGACGCCATGGAAACCTTCGGCGTCCTCTCCAAGGTCAGCCTGAAGAGCACCATGCTTGAAAACCTGGTCCAGGGCTCCTATCTTACGCCCGAAGAGCGCGACGTCCTCGCCGTGCTGCAGAGGGGCATGTATGAGACCTATGCCAACGCCGACGCCGAAATGTACGACACCATCTACGCCGGCATCATGAGCTCCCTCTCTCGGATGACCTTCGCCCCGCATGACGTGCGCGACGATCTGATGAAGCTCTACAACCACATCGCTTCCTACACCAGCGTGCTCAACGAGGCCATCATCGCCAACCCCGAAGACGCGAGCGATCTGGCCTACTCCTATTTCTACATCTATGCGCGCCAGAATAACCCCCTGCCGGAGAACGAGGCCGAAGCCTCCGCCGACATCCTCAAGATCATACAGCAGGAGCTGGTGGCCGAAGGCTATGATCTGGCCAATCTGACCGAAGAAGAGACCGCTCAGATCAAGACCTACATCGCTTCCTACATCACCGAGAACTTCGCCAGCCTGACCGAAGAGCAGGATCAGAAGTTTGTGGACTTCATGTATCAGGCCGTTGTCAAGAACAGCACCATGGCGGAGGACAAGCACAACGTGCTGCGCTCCATGATGGACAACTTCACCGATATGCTCGAATGCGCCGATGAAGAGACCCTCGCGCACATCGAAGAGCACATCACCTCCATGCAGGCTTCCCTGAGCAACGGCGACTACGCCGCCCTCGCCGAGGAGCTGAACAACCTCTATGCTCACACCAGCGAGCATCATAAGGAACACCTCTTCGACACCCTCTATCACATGACCGAAGACGAAGCCAAGGTCATCGCCATCAAGGTGCTCTCTTACGGCTGGGCCTGGAGCGAGAACAACGCGACCTCCGAAGTCATCTTTGAGCGCTTTGATTCCCTCGGCGTCGATTGGTCCAACCCCTCCGAAGAGCATCTGCAGGTCATCGAAGAGATGATCGTCGAGCTGCTCTCCGGCGTTGAACTGACCGAAGAGAAGCTGGCAGATAACGTCCAGCGCATCACCTACGCTCTGACCCTCATCGGCAACTACACCGAGGAAGAGTACGAGACCCTCACCTTCATGAGCAACATCATCGCCACTTACCTCAACTTCGCCGACGAAGCGATGCTGCAGAGCGTCCAGCCCATCCTGCAGAATATCGTCTCCGCCATCGCTCCCCATGAAGGCTCCATCGAGGAAGCCGCCATGGAAGGCATCCAGATCTTCTTCTCCGACAACGCCGAAGGACGCTTCGCCGACCTCAGCTCCCTGAGCGAGAGCGCCCTGATGCTCATCTGCAGGCTCTTTGTGGAAGAATACGAGGCTTCCCAGATGTTCACCGCGGAGCAGTTTGCGCAGCTGAAGGTCTCCAATGACAAGATCAAGGAAGGCATCGCCCACATCGAACTCAAGGGCAAGGAGACCGACCCGGCCGTCATCGCCGAACTCGAAGACATCCTGGACGAGGTCTACGGCGTCTATCCCGCCCTCAACTACATCGAAAAGGCCGCCATCCGCGCCAGGGTCGTCGCCCGCCTCGTGATCATCTCCACCTATGATGAGGCCGAGCGCGAGATCCTCTACAGCGTGCACACCAACCTCGACGCGATCCTGCTCGACGCCAGCGAGGAAAATCAGGCCATCCTGAACGATCTGTATCACCACATGCAGCACATCATGTACGAGAAGCAGAATAACGGCTGATCCATCCAAACCAAAGAGCCGGGGCTTGCAAACAAGCCCCGGCTCTTTTTCTCTCTGGTGCTGATGGCGGGACTCGAACCCGCACGCCCTGAAGCAGGGGATTTTAAGTCCCCGGTGTCTGCCGTTCCACCACATCAGCAAGTGCATTATATTTTAACATACGCCCATTCGGAAGTCAATAAAGTAAACTTTATTTCCTCCGGCGCAGAAAACTATTGACAAGAGCAGCCAAAGCGGGTATAATAATATTCGCTGGTTTGCATGGAGAGATGGCCGAGTGGTTTAAGGCGCTGGTCTTGAAAACCAGTGATGTCGCAAGGCACCGGGGGTTCGAATCCCTCTCTCTCCGCCATATAATCATGGAGAAGTACCCAAGTGGCCGAAGGGGCTCCCCTGCTAAGGGAGTAGACCGGGATAACTGGTGCGAGGGTTCAAATCCCTCCTTCTCCGCCAGAGGAAGCAGTGAGCGTCGGTTCACTGCTTCTTTCTTTTTACCCGGCGCTTCCCCTCCTTCCCAGAGGCCGCAAAAATGCCTCTGCAGGTGCTTTCCTTGCCGTGCATATTTGTGTATAATAGAATGTGAACAGGCTCGCAGCGGCGCTGCAGGCCTGTTACAACACGAGATGAGGACGAGAACATGCAGAAAACGGAATTCCGATATGCCGAAGAAAAGGACGTCTCTTTGATCTTCCGGTTCATCAAGGCTCTGGCAGAATACGAAAAAATGATCGACGACGTGGTGGCGACGGAAGAGCTGCTGCGCGAATGGATCTTTGAAAAGAAAAGCGCCGAGGTCATTTTTGTGCTCGAGGACGGACGCGAGGTCGGCTTCGCGCTGTTCTTCCATAACTTCTCCACCTTCGTCGGCCGCGCGGGGCTCTATCTGGAGGACATTTTCATTCTGCCCGAGCACCGCGGCAAGGGCCACGGCAAGGCGACCTTCCGCAAGCTCGCGCAGATCGCCGTGGAACGCGGCTGCGGCCGGATGGAGTGGGCCTGTCTGAACTGGAACAAGCCCAGCATCAACTTCTACCTCTCTCTGGGCGCGGTCCCCATGGACGAATGGAAGGTCTACCGCCTCACGGGAGACAAGCTCGCCGACATGGCAAACTAACGAAAAAAGAAGCAGCGCAGGCTGCTTCTTTTTTTATGCTGCTTAGAACAGCAGGCTTTCCTTGGTCTGCGGGTCGAACAGATGCATCACCTTGCTGGCAAAGCTGAAGTGCAGCGTGTTGTCCGAGGTGAGGCTCGCGCGCTGTTCGCTCGTCAGGTCGATGGTCGGGATGCGCAGGATGACGTTGCCGCCGTCCTTCGTCTGCACGTGCAGGTGCAGCTCGCTGCCCATCATTTCGTTTACGGCGATCTTGCCGGGGATGGTATTCTCGGCCGCGTCGAAGCGCACGACGGTGTGCTCCGGACGCACGCCGAGCGTGATGCTCATGCTCTGCGTGTTCTTCGCCGCGAGCGTACGGCATTTCGCCTCTTCCAGCGGCACGCTGACGCCCAGCACCTCTACGGAATAGGCGTCGCCCTTGCGCACGAGCTTGGCGTCGAGGAAGTTCATCTGCGGGCTGCCGATGAAGCCGGCCACGAACAGGTTCTTGGGCGTATCGAAGACCTCCTGCGGCGTGCCGACCTGCTGGATGAAGCCGTCCTTCATGATGACGATCCTGTCGCCGAGGGTCATGGCCTCGGTCTGATCATGGGTGACATAGATGAAGGTGGTGTTCAGGCGCTTGCGCAGCAGGATGATCTCCGCGCGCATCTGGTTGCGCAGCTTGGCATCGAGGTTGGAGAGCGGCTCGTCCATCAGGAAGACCTGCGGAGAGCGCACGATCGCGCGGCCGATGGCCACGCGCTGGCGCTGGCCGCCGGAGAGGTTCTTGGGCTTGCGGCCCAGGTACTGCGTGATGCCCAGGATATCGGCGGCCTGCGTGACGCGGCGGAAGATCTCGTCGTTGTCGATCTTGCGCAGGCGCAGGCTGAACGCCATGTTCTCATACACGCTCAGATGCGGATAGAGCGCGTAATTCTGGAAAACCATTGCGATGTCGCGGTCCTTGGGTTCCACGTCGTTGACGACGCGGTCGCCGATCTTCAGCGTGCCGCCGGAGATATCCTCCAGACCGGCGATCATGCGCAGCGTGGTGGATTTGCCGCAGCCGGAGGGGCCGACGAACACCACGAATTCCTTGTCCTTGATCTGCAGGTTAAAATCGTTTACGGCGACGACTCCGCCGTCGTAGACCTTTTTCACATTTTCAAGGGTAACGCTTGCCATTTGCTTGTCCTCCTTAACCCTTCACAGCGCCGCCGGTGACGCCTTCTACATAGTACTTCTGCAGAGCCATGAACAGCGCGGTGATGGGGATGGCCACCAGCACGCCGCCCGCGCAGAAGCGGGTAAAATAGCCCTGATAGTCGTTGGTGTTGACCCAACGATACAGGCCGACCGCCACGTTGTAGCTGGCCTTATGGCCAAAGGCAACATAGGAAGCGAAGACATAATCGCCCCAGGGGCCCATGAAGGCCATCAGGATCGTATAAATGACGATGGGCTTGGCCATCGGCATGATGATCTTGAGGAACACATGGTAGCGGGTCGCGCCGTCGATGCGGGCGGATTCGTCCAGAGACTTCGGAATGGTATCAAAGAAGCCCTTGGAGATGTAATAGCCCATGCCGGAGGAGGCGCAGGAGATGAGGATCAGGCCGGGGATGGCGCCCTCCTGCGTCAGGCCCATCATCTTGAGCAGGAAGTACAGCACGATCATCGTGAGGAAGCCCGGGAACATGCCCAGCACCAGCACCACGTTCATGAGCAGCTTGCGGCCCTTGAAGCGGATGCGGCTGAGCGTGTAGGAAACGCTGAGCACCATGAGCGTCTGGATCACGGCGCAGAAAAGCGCGATGGTGAGCGTGTTGAGGAACCAGCGCACAAAGTCGCAGTTGCTCGAATCCACGCAGCGCATGGCGTTGATCAGCAGCAGCACGCCGAAGACCAGCAGCGCGCCCTTGATGTTGTTGGGCTTCTCGTCGAAGGGGTTCTTGGGCTTGCGGCGAAGGATGGCCACGATGCCAAACACGCCCAGCGCGTTGCTCAGCACGGTCAGGATGACAGAGGGCACGTCCTGCACCAGCGCCTTGAGGCTGAAGGCCACGCCTTCAAAGAGGAAGCGATAGTTCTCCAGCGTCCATTCCTTGGGGATGACATAGGCCACCTGGCCGCCGCTCTCGCCGCGGAAGGACTGCAGCACGAGGAAGATGAACGGGCACAGCCAGATCACGCTCATCACGACCAGCACCACATAAATGGACGTATTCACGCGGCGCTCATGCCCCTTCTTGGAGCGCAGACGCTCCTGCGGCTGCACCTCGCGGATCACGCCGGCCTTCTCGTCAACAACGATATCGACTTCCGGAATGTTGTTCTTCTTTGCCATTACTGGAAATCCTCCTCATTCTTGACAGACGGGATGACGTTATAGACGATCAGGTTGATCACCGCGCAAACGACGAACACCAAAATGCCCATAACGGCTGCCAGTTTGTAGTTGCTGTCCGTAACGGTCATCTTATACAGCCAAGTGATGAGCAGGTCGGTCGTGCCTGCGTTGCCGGCCAGATCCATGCCCAGCGGCTTGCCCTGCGAGAGCAGGAAGATGACGTTGAAGTTGTTGATATTGCCCGTAAAGCTGGTCAGCAGATAGGGGCCTGTGACAAAGAGCATATAGGGCAGAGTGATCTTCATGTAAGTCTGGAGCGCGTTCGCGCCGTCGATGCGGGCGGATTCGTAGAGATCCACGGGGATGTTCATGAGGATGCCGGTGGCGATGAGCATCAGATACGGGATGCCGATCCAGATGTTGATGCCGATGATCGTCACGCGCGCCCATGTCGGATCCGTCCAGAAGGGCAGCGGTTCGCTGATCCAGCCCCAGTTCATGAGCATGCCGTTGACAAGGCCGTCCGCCGCGAACATCTTGGAAACGTAGAGCAGCGAAATGAACTGCGGGATGGCAATGGTCATGACCAGAATGGTGCGCCAGAGCTTTTTGAGCTTGATGCCCTTTTTGTTGATCATGATGGCCACGAGCATGCCGAGGAAGTAGTTCAGGAAGGTGGCAAAGAATGCCCAGATGAGCGTCCAGAGCAGCACCTGCTTGAACGTATAGGAGAAGGAGGGCGTCTCTACCGTCTTGAGATCCGTGACGGAGAGGCTGACGCTCTCGTTTTCCGCGTTGAAGACCTCGATCTCATAGATATCCTCCCCCTGCTCGACGAGGGTAAAGTCCGTGGAGGAGGCTGCGGTCAGCTCTTCGGCGGCCTGCGCGGCCTGTGTATCCGCAGTCATCGCGGTGAGGATATCGCCGTTTTTCGCCGTGATGGTGAGCATGGCTCCGTTTTCGTCGGTGCTGGTCACGGCAAAGCTGACGGGCGTCTCCGGGTTGGAGAGCAGGGTCTCAAAGTTTTCCGTGCCCACCCAAGTAAAGAGCTTGCCCGGAGGCTGATGCTGGTTGTCGTAGTTGGTAAAGGCGACGAGGATCATGAAGATGATCGGCAGAATGGTGAAGACCGTCACGCCCAGCGTGGGCAGGGCCAGCAGCGTCTTGTGGAACTGCTCGTCCAGAAGGGAGGAGATATCTTCCCGGGCGGACTTGAGCTTCTTGCCGCTTTTCAGCAGCATCTCGCTGAGCTTGTTCTGCTTGATATTGACATACCATGTATACAGAAACGCGATGATGAAGAAGATGGTCAGCACGCCGTAGAGCAGGATGAGGAAGGAGTTATCTCCATAGACGGTCACGCGGCCCTGACGGGCGGTCTCCACTGTGCCCAGCGTGGACAGCTTGCCCAGATAAACGCG
>JAUMYC010000359.1 GCA_030528845.1 Eubacteriales bacterium | reverse complement strand
ACACGCGCCAGCTGACGCTGCCCGTGCGCCGTCTGGGACGCGTGATTTCGGAGATGAGCAAGGCTGGCGTGTCCATTGAGCGCCTGCTCTACATCCTTGAATCCGAGCCGGAGACGCAGAGCGATTCGCCGACCGCGGCCGATATGCACGGTGAGATCCGCTTTGAGCATGTGACGTTTGCGTATGAGAAGCAGCCGGTTCTGCGCGACGTGAGCTTTACGGTGCCGGGCGGCTCGACGCTGGGCATACTGGGCGGCACGGGCAGCGGCAAGAGCACGATTGCGCTGCTGCTGGCCAGGCTGTATGAGCCGGACGAGGGGCGCATCACCATCGGCGGGGTGGATATCCGCGAGATGGATCTTTCAGCGCTGCGCAGGGGCGTGGGCGTCGTCTTGCAGGAGCCGTTCCTCTTTTCGCGTACGCTGGCAGAAAACGTGACCATCGCCAAGGCGGACGCCACGCGCGGGGAGATGGTAAAGGCGGTGCGCGATGCATGCCTGGATGCGTCGGTAGCCGAGTTCCGCGACGGATACGACACGGTCGTGGGCGAGCGCGGCGTGACGCTCTCTGGCGGACAGAAGCAGCGTGCGGCCATCGCACGCACGCTCATCACCGGCGCGCCGGTGATGGTGTTTGACGATGCGCTCTCGGCGGTGGACGCCAAGACGGACGAAGCCATCCGCAATCGCCTGCGCGAGGCGGCGGGCGACGCGACGCTGATCCTGATCGCCCACAGGGTATCGACGCTGGCGCTTTCCGATCAGATCATCGTGCTTGACGGCGGAAAAATCATCGAGCGCGGCACGCATGAGCAGCTGCTCGCCCTTGGCGGAGAGTATGCGCGCACGGCGGCCATGCAGGGGGAGGAGGGCGCGTATGAGCGGGAATAACAAGGCCTCGTTTTCGCTGAAGACGTGGAAGCAGGTCATGCCCATCGTCCTTCGCCATAAGGGACATGTGGCTATCGCCATCGTGACCAACATGGCCCTTGCAGGCATCGACCTGATCATCCCGCTGCTGCAGAGCCGCGCGGTGGATGACTTCATCATGCAGAATACGACGGCGGGCTTTGGCGGCTTCCTGATGCAGTACGGCCTGCTGTTTGCGGCGGAGCTTTTGCTGCTGGTGCTCTACTTTAAAAACTGTATGGCGGCGGAGATGTACATCGGCAGGGATCTGAAAGAGGCATGCTTTTTGAACCTGCAGCGCCTGAGCATCGGATATTACAACGTCACCAGCGCGGGACACAGCCTCTCGCGCGTGATGAGCGACACCGACCGCATCGCAGGTGCGGCGGCATGGACGTTCCCCAATATCCTCTGGGCGCTGGCGTATATCCCCGGGACGTATATCGTGCTTTTGCAGCTGCATGCGCCGCTGGCGATGACGATGATCGTGCTTGCGCCGGTGGCTGCCGCTCTGACGGTCTACTTCCAGCGCAGGCTCCTTACGCTCAACCGCGAGGTGCGCGCGCAGCATTCGCGCATCACCGCTGGCTACAACGAGGGCATCATGGGCGCCAAGACGAGCAAGACCATGGCGCTTGAGGGCAAGCTGACGGATGAGTTCGAGGAGATCACCGCCAAAGCGGCGCGCGCCGGCATCCTGCATGGGCGCATGCGCGCGATCTATGTGCCGCTGATTGTGCTCTGCGGCACGATAGCGGCCAGCGTCACGCTCTTCTCCGGCGGTCGTCTGGTGCTGGCGGGCGATCTGAGCATCGGCGTGCTGAGCGCGTTTATGACGTATGCGCTCAGCCTGTTCCAGCTCTTCAGGCAAATGGCGACGTTTATCTCCCAGATGGTCTCCCTGCAGGCGAACGTCGAGCGCGTGGCGGAACTGATCACCGAGCAGCCGACGGTCACCGATTCGCCCGAGGTGATTGAAAAGTACGGCGACTGCTTTGAGCCGAAAAAGGAAAACTGGGAGGATATGCTGGGCGAGGTCGAGTTTGAGGAT
>JAUMYC010000358.1:1669-1966 GCA_030528845.1 Eubacteriales bacterium | reverse complement strand
CGTCCGCTGCGCCCTTGAGGTAGCCCAGCTCCGTAAGCGCCTGCTGCAGCGTCACAACCTCGGGACCCTGATCGCCCCTGCGCAGCGTGACATACTTCGGCTCGGCCGTCGGGGCCGGCGTCGGCGTGATCTCAATGCGCGGCGTGGGGGTCACGATCTGCATCGTCGGTCCGGGCGTCGTCTGGCCAAAGACCACGAACCCGCCGTCGTTCGCCGCATACTGCGCAGGCGTCGGCGTCGGGGCTATCTTCTGCGTACCCGCGCCGAACATAGAGCGGATGATCATCGCGATGATCA
>JAUMYC010000358.1:0-1659 GCA_030528845.1 Eubacteriales bacterium | reverse complement strand
CGTCGTCTGGCCAAAGACCACGAATCCGCCCTCTGCCGTCTGGGAGGCAGGCGTCGGCGTCGCAACGACCTGCGGCGAGGTTGCCCCAAACATGGAGCGCACGATCATCGCAATGATCACAATCAGGATCAGAATCAGGCCAAAGGCGATGATCATCGGCGTCCTGTCGACGCTCTTCTTCGCGCCGCGGCTGCCCTTGGTATACGCCTTGCTCTTTTTGCTGCTGCTCTTCTTCCCCGCCGGGGCATTCGCCTTGCCGTCGGCCTTGGCCGCAGCCGGCTGCGACTTCACGCCCGCAAGGTTGCCATAGCAGAGCGGACAGATGTTGGATCCATCCGGGATTTTATTATGACAGTGGGGACAAAACATACTTAGCCCTCCTTGGGTCTTCTATATCTTTATGTAGTATAAACCACATCGAAAGCAGATTTCAAGGCTTTTTGCGAATTCGCACGCGTTCCGTGCATTTCCCGTTCATATATATGACGAAACACCGGCGCATGATGCTCCCGTTGATGGAAGATTTTTGAAATTTTCATGCTGCGCCGCAGGTTGTTTCATTATAACATCGCCCGTATGTCCTGTCAAATCGCGCCCGTCTGCGCTCATTCAAACACGATCGCGCCGAAATCCTGCACGCGGTGGAAATCCGGATGATCGATTTGCATCGGCGACCACGCCAGATAGTGCGGCTTTTCCGTCTGATCGCCGCACTTGTAGAAATTGCCCCTCGCCTCGCCTTCAAACGCCGCTTGCGGGAAATACATTCTGACCATATCCAGCGGGATGGAGAACTCGATGCCCCAGCCGCCGTCCGTATCAAAGGGTTTGGGATCAAGCAGCACGCGGACGTCCTTGGGAATCAGGCGCATGCGCGTTTTGCGCTCCGCGCCAAAGCCCACATACGCCGTGCCCAGCTTGTTCCACTCAAAGTTCAGATAGCGCTTGTCGCCCGCGACCGGCGCATAGAAAAACTCCAGACAGCTGTCGTTGCAGACCATGTCGAGCTTTTCCGTCAGCGTCGCGCGGATGTTCTTTTCCTGCGCCTCAAGGCGGACGTAGAGACGTTCGCCGTCGCAGCACATCTGCGCCCACGCGCGCACATCGGCCGGCTCAAGCCACGGCTGATGCGCCATTTCAACCCTCTGCGCCGCACTCCAATCGATCGCCGCGCCCTTATCAATCCTCTTGACGGTATATGTCATATGCCTCTTCCTTTCTGTCTGCGTGCTCTTTGCTTCCATTGTAGTGCATCCTTCCCCCAAATGCAAGCCGTGCAGCGCGCCTGCGCGCAAAAAGGCGGCTCCCTCTCACAATCAGGAGAAGGAACCGCCCTCATAACCATATTCAGGCTGACCGGCGCTTACTCGACGATCGCGCCCTTGTTCGCACTGGAAACCAGCTTGGCATAGCGGGAGAGATAGCCCTTGGTGACGTTCGGCGGCGGGCAGACCCACTTCGCCTTGCGCTCGGCGAGGACGTCGTCCGCGACCTTGAGCTCGAGCTTGCCGTCCGGGATGTTGATGGCGATGATGTCGCCCTCTTCCACCAGGCCAATCATGCCGCCGGAGGCAGCCTCGGGAGAGACATGGCCGATGGCCGCACCGCGGGTCGCGCCGGAGAAGCGGCCGTCGGTGATGAGCGCCACTTCCTTGTCAA
>JAUMYC010000357.1 GCA_030528845.1 Eubacteriales bacterium | reverse complement strand
GAAGCTGCGCGTATCTTCATAAAAAATCTCTGCGAACGTGCCGCCGCGGGAAAGCGCGCAGGCAAGCACCTCGGCGCACAGAGCCTGTGAAAGCATGGACGACCTCCTTGAAAGCAGATGATGCATCGGATTTATCCAGTATACCCCAGAAAGCGGCAAAAGTAAACGCGCTGCGCCTTGCATTCCCCTGACCGCTCCTGTATAATGGATGCGCTGCGCCGGTCAGGGCGCGCGTATAACGGATATACAGGCAGAAACGATTCATACCGACGGACGAGAGGATAAAGGGGAAACACATGAAAGCGATCCGCCAGAAGCTGATGAACAACTACATGATCCGTCTGCTGCTCACGTGCAAGGGGAATCCCCGCGCGTGCCTGTGGCCGGAGCCGCTTTGGGGCGTGCCGTACAATCTGTACCAGCCCTATGTATCGCTGTTTATGACGGCGCTTGGGCTTTCGCCCGCGGAGATCGGCTATGTGGCGAGCATCAACATGGTCTCGCAGGTCATCTTTGCCACGCTCTCGGGCGTCCTGTGCGACAAGCTCGGGCGGCGCAGGACGACGTTCTTTTTTGACGTGCTCTCCTGGTCGGTGCCGGAGTTCATCTGGATGTTCTCCCAGAACTTTGCGTGGTTCGCCTTTGCCGCCGTCTTCAACGGCGCGTGGCGCGTGACGGAGAATTCCTGGAGCCTTCTGCTCATCGAGGACATGCGCGAAGAGGACATCATGCCCGCCTTTTCGCTCACGCAGATGCTCGGTCTTTTCTCCGCCTTCTTCGCGCCGCTTTCCAAGTTCGCCGTCGACGCCTTCGGCCTTGTGCCGACGATGCGCGTGCTCTACGGCATCACGTTCGTCTCCATGACCGTCAAGTTCATCCTCGTCTACGTCTTTTCCACCGAAACGCAGGTCGGCGTGCGGCGCATGGAGGCGACGAAGGACAAGAGCCTCTTTGCGCTTTTGTGGGAATGCCGCCATGTCTACCTTGAGACGATCATGAACGTGCGCATGCTGCTGACCTTCGGCATCGTGGCGGCGTATTCGCTGGTCACCAACCTCAACACGAACTACTGGGCGCTCTACGTCTGCGGCCCGCTGGGCGTCTCCGAGGGCAACGTCGTCCTCTTTGCCACGCTCAAGTCGTTTGTCACGCTGATCTGCGTGTTCGTGATCGTGCCGCGCCTTCGCCGCATGACGCTCAAGGGGTCAGTCTTCTTCGGTGTTTCGCTCTTTGCCGGCGCGCAGGCGCTGCTGCTGCTCGCCCCGGCGGGCGGCGCGGGCGTTGCGATGCTGGTCATCAGCGCCGTGCTGGAGGCGGCTGCGCTGGCGATCCTCTCGCCGGTGATCAATTCGCTGCTGTTCATCAACGCCGATCCCGAGGAGCGCGCCCGCGTCTGCGGTCTGGTCTATGCGACCATCTCGCTCATCGTCGCGATCTTCCCGAGCATCATCGGCACATTCGCCGTCGTCTCCCTGCGCATTCCCTTTGTGGTCTGCCTTGCGCTCTTTGGGTTCATCGCGGTGCTGACCGCGGTGCTTTCCCGCATGCCCAAGGCGGAAAACAGGGACTGATTTCCGCAAACCCCTTGCGGGAAGGATGCGTATGCGTGTAAAATAGGGTATACGGCAATACACGGGAGGAGGGCTGAACATGGCAGGCAAACTTGACCGGATTGAATCCATGCTGCGCGCGCAGCTGGGCAGCGAGCTGCTTGAGCGCTGTCCCGATCTGGTTTACAGCGTCAATCAGTCCATCTTCCGCTTCATGCGCACGGACGCGACGCTCGCCGCCCTCTGGCGGCAGATCGACTCCGCGTTGTTTAACGCCGTGTATACCGGCACAGGGCGCTCCATGGTCGTGACCCTTGACAGCGGGGAGCGCATGCGCGTGAAGAGCGACCAGATCCGCGACCTTGCGGACCGCCTGCTCGCCCTTGCCTACGACAGCCTGCCCGTCAGTCCGTCGGTG
>JAUMYC010000356.1 GCA_030528845.1 Eubacteriales bacterium | reverse complement strand
GCCAGGGCCGCGGTGGCGGCGACGGTGGTGAGAGCGATGGCCGCGGTCATTGCGGCGAGGCGGCGGAAAGTACGGGTATTGCGCATAAAACATTCTCCTTTCGGGGTGTGTGAAGTTGATTTTGAGTTCACCGCCTTGGTGATGAGCCTATTATATACGCCGGTTATGATAAAGGAATGAATAAATCTTGGAAAAAGAAAAAATAAATTGTGTCATCAATGTGAAGGTCAAACATTGCGGATGCGCTGCATGGCGGCAAAGCCCAGCGCCAGCAGGTCAAAGCCCGCGCGCATGAGCGGCGCCTGGCGAACAAGGCGCACGCCGCCGGTCATCACGCCCACGCCCGCGCCGGTCTTCGGATCGGCAAAGAGCTCGGCGCACATGCCGTAGGCCACGCCCTGATGCCCAACGGGAGAGAATCCGTCAAACACACCGGGCAGAAACGCCGTGTTGAGCCCGCGGCCGGCGCGGAGTATGCCGGGCATACCGTCCTGCGCGGTGCGCATCGCCTCAAGGGAGGCGGGACTGATCACGCCCATGCCGTCCTGAGAACCCAGCAGGCGCACGAGCTTCGTCATGCCGCGGCTGTCGGTGATCATGCGGCCGACGGAGATGAGGTAATCGCGTTCAGGGTCAAAGGGCTCCGGCGCGCGGGCGCTGAGCGCCGCCGCATCGTAGCGAAGACGCGGCGGAAGGATGCCTCGCACGCTGTATCCGTCGGCAAGATCGCCGGAGGGGACGATGCGCCGGGGATCGTAGCTGGCGCGGATATGGAGCGGATCAAACACGCGGCTTTTCAGGATATCGTCAAACGGCATGCGGGCTGCGCGCTCAAGCACGACGCCCATGACGCCCGCGCCGAGGTTGCTGTAGGCAAAGGCGTGGCCCGGCGCATAGGGCGCGTAGCTCTGCGGCGCGTCAAGCAGCTCGCGCAGGGTGCAGCCCGGCTGCATGCCGCGCGTGCCGTAGGGGCCGCTGTCGGTGATGCCGCTGGTGTGGGTCAGCAGCATGCGGGAGGTGATCGGCGTATCCGGCGCGTACGGGCTGCGCACGGGATAGCCGAGATACAGCGAAATGTCCGCATCCAGATCGAGCATTCCGCTTTCGCAGAGGGAGAGCGCGGCAAAGCTCATCACGAGCTTGGAGACGGACGCGACGCGAAAGCAGGTATCCGGCGTGACGGGAAGGCGCGGTTTCAGGCGGGCATAGCCAAAGTGAAAGCATTCGTCTGCTCCGCCGGGCATGCACAGCACGAGCGCCGCGCCGACGGCGCGGTGGCGGCGAAGGATGCGCTGCGCCTGTCCGCGCACGATTTCCCTGCTCGCTTCGTCCAGTCTGCCGTCCGCGGCGGCACGGAGCGGTGGAAGGGCGCCGGCGATGGCGTCTGCGCGCCGATGCAGCGCGGAAAGCTCCTGGGGCGTCGGGTTTTTCATGCGGACCTCCGTTTTGATCAGGATGGACATATTGTAATGCGCACGGCATATCCTTGTCAATGTACGCACAGGATGTTTTTTCATATATAACTTGCAAAAAAACGCCGTCTGTGCTATGATAACTTTACACAGATTTTACAAAAACGCCGGGTATCCGGCGACGGAGGAGGCATACAGATGCTGCAAGTGCATACGTTTGGTCAGCCGCTGAGCCTGACGACGCTGCTGCTGCGCATTACCGTGGCGGTGCTGATCGGCGCGGTGATCGGCATCGACCGCGAGATCAAGAACAGGCCTGCCGGCATGCGCACGCATGTGCTGGTCTGCGTGGGCGCGGCGCTGGTGGCGCTGATTGAGCAGGGCTATGTGGCCAATGTGGTGTCGCTGGGCCTGGGTACCACGGTCAACGCTTCGATGGGCCGCATCACCTCCACGGTCGTATCCGGCGTGGGCTTCCTGGGCGCGGGTACCATCTTCGTTGCAGAGCACAAGATTTCCGGCCTGACGACGGCCGCTTCGCTCTGGTGTACGGCGTGTA
>JAUMYC010000355.1 GCA_030528845.1 Eubacteriales bacterium | reverse complement strand
GAAGGAAAAGTCCAATGCCGGTCAGTATGCTGGCGCTTCCAGTGGCGACGGCAAGGCGTTCGACGCTGCGACTAACCCCGATTCCACCTCCGCGATGATCGTTGTCCCGAGCCCGGGCGCGATGTTCTTCGCCAACAAGATCCACAAGGCTGGCTACTATCCGGATCAGCAGGTCTTCATCTCCTCTCAGAGCGAGAATTGGGAAGCTGCCCTTGCCTGGATCGATTACATGCACACCGACGAAGCGCAGCGCATGCTCTTCTCCGGTATCGAAGGCGTCCATTGGAATTATGTGGACGGCGTGCCGACTCTGACGGAAGAGACCATCGCCATGAAGGCCGCCGGCGGCGACCCGCTGGCCAACTCCGGCGTTGGCGTGACCACTGCCATCCGCATCTCCCAGCCCGCCGAGCTGCATGCCGACGGCTATCCGCTCTCCCTGTTTGAGACCGACGAAAACCGCGCCGCTTCCATGTACCCGGCCGAGATCGAGTACTCCGAGCATTACGGCGTCGCGTATCCGTCCCTTGCCCGCCAGCAGCTGGTCGACGAAGGCAAGATCATCAACCACAGCATCAACTATTCTCAGCTGACCGCGACTGCCCGCGAGCCGATCCCGAGCGATATCCTGCGCATCCTCACCAAGTGCAACGATATCGTCTATCGTGCCATCCCGGATCTGGTCACCGCTGAAACGCAGGAAGAGTTCGACGCAGTGCAGGCGAAGGTCCTTGCGGATCTCGAATCTGCCGGCGAACCCGAAGCCTGGGCCTGGATGTGCGAAGCACAGGCTGCCGCCCATGCCAAGGTCGACCCCGTTGTCCTCGGCGAATAAGCATCATAGCAACCCTTGGCCGTAAAATCGGCATTGTGCAGGCCGGAATCTCTCCGGCCTGCACCTTCCAATAGAAAGGACGGCAATCACATGCAGGGAAATAAAGCGATGCCAAGCATCAGGCCAAATAAGCCCAAGAAGCAATGGAGCCTGCTCCTCCTGGCGCTTCCGTTCATGGCGATCGTCTTGTTCATGAAGTACGTGCCGATCATGGGCTGGGTCCTTTCCGTGTTCGAATACAGGCCCGGTCGGTCTATTCTGGAATGCGAATTCGTGGGCCTGAAGTATTTCGAAATGGTGTTCACCGATTGGGATATCATGAATACCTTCAAAAACACGCTCATCTTCTCCGGAATCGGCTATCTCATCTCGCCCCTGCCGATGATCTTTGCGATCTGCCTTGGCGAGATCACGCATATCCGCACCCGCAAGATCGTGCAGACGATCACGACCTTTCCGCATTTTGTCAGCTGGGTCATCGTCTATTCGCTGGCCTTTGCCATGTTCTCCCATGAGGGCGTTATCAACACCGTCTTTTACAAGAACCTCGGTTGGCTGAAAGAGCCTTCGGCGCTGCTGACCAACGAAGACGCAGTCTATATCTTCCAGACGGCGCTTTCGCAATGGAAGGGGCTCGGCTGGAGCTCCATCATCTATATAGCAGCCATCGCGGGCATCGACCAGGAGCTCTACGAGGCCGCCTCCATAGACGGCGCGGGCCGCTTCCGCTGCGCGCTGCATATCACGGTGCCCGGGCTGATGCCCACGTTCATCGTGCTGCTGCTCCTGTCGGTCTCCAACTTTATCAACACCGGCTATGAACAGTACTACGTCTTCAAAAACGCAGTCGTTTACGACCGGATCGAGGTCCTTGATCTGTATATCTATCGCATGGGCATGCAGCTGGCGGATTATTCCTACGCCACAGCCGTCGGTATCCTCAAATCCGTCATCAGCGTCACCATGCTCTTCATCGCAAACTTCATCGCCAAGCGCGTGCGCGGCACGTCGATCGTCTAAAGGAAGGAGGCGCTTGCAACAATGAAATCCAGAAAGAATCTCTCGCCTTCGCGCGTAGCTTTCAATATCCTCAACTACGGCTTCTTTCTGCTCTTCTCGTTCCTCTGCTTTTATCC
>JAUMYC010000108.1 GCA_030528845.1 Eubacteriales bacterium | reverse complement strand
TCAGCCGCGAGCAGATCCTCTCTCACGTCTGGGGCTACGATTTCTTCGGCGACACGCGCACCGTGGACACGCACATCAAGCGCATCCGCCAGAAGCTGCCGCAGGAAGGCGTGCCGTGGAGCCTGAAGACAGTGTACGGCGTGGGCTATAAATTCGAGGTACAGCAATGAACAGCAGCTACCTGCTCCGGCGCATCTTCATGATCGTCGCGCTCGGCGTGCTGCTCACGGCCGTATTCACCACCGTCACCTTCAGCATTCTTTCGCAGACGCTCTTTACCCAGCTGCGCGAAAACGAACTGACGCCCAAAGCCAAGGCTTTGGGCGAACTTGTGCGTCTGCACGAGGAGCAGGCCGTGGACAGCGCCACGCTGCAGCGGGTGATCGCAGCCAGCACGGGCACAAACGAAAACCTTTTGGGCGCCTACGCGCTCGTGCTTGACGCTCAGGGAGAGGTCATGTTCGCCTCGCCCGGCATCACGGAAGAATACTACCGGCTCATCGAGAAGGAATTCGATTCCATCATGCTGGGCGAGACCGTCACCACGCCGCGCCGAATGCAGATGGTGCGCGCAAGCGTCGTCATGGTGGGCACTCCCGTATACGGGCAGGCCGGCGAATTTATCTGCGCGGTCGTGCTGATGGTCCCGATGGTCGAGATCCTCGCCGCCATGGGCAGTATGAACGGCGCGCTCATCCTCTCCACGCTCCTCGTCCTGCCGATCATCGGCGTGATCTCTTATGTGCTGGCAAAACGCATATCGAAGCCCCTGCGCCAGATGAACAAGGTCGCCATTTCCATTGCGGGCGGCTCGTTTTCCGAGCGCGCGGACAGCGACCAGGGCGGCGAGATCGGCGAGCTGGCGCGCTCGCTCAACTTCCTTGCAAGAGAGCTCTCCGGCACGATCTCCGACCTCACTCTCGAGCGCAACCGCCTGCGCGATATGATCGACGGCCTGAGCGAGGGCATCATCGCGGTGGACATCAGCGGCGAGGTCACGCACACGAACACAGCGCTCGCGCGCCTATTTGCGGGCAGCCGCGCGCTTTCCGACGGCACGCTCAATTCCCGTCGTCTCGGGCTGATCCCCTTCCCGGAGGTCTGGGACGATATCGACGACGTGCTTGCCGGCTCCTCTCCGCAGGAGCGCACGCTCGAGCTGCATGAGCGCGTCCTGAAGATCCGCGTCACGCCGCTTCGCAATGAATACGGCTCCGTCGCCGGGGCCGTCGGCCTTGTGAGCGACATCACCAGCATGGAGCTGCTTGAGAAGACGCGGCGCGAGTTCGTGGCGAACGTCTCGCACGAGCTGCGCACGCCGCTGACTGCTATGCGCGGCCTCGTCGAGCCCATGCGCGATGGGCTCGTCAAATCCGAAGAGGCTCGCCAGCGCTATCTGGATATCATCCTGCGCGAGACCATGCGCCTGAGCCGCCTGATCAACGACCTGATGGAGCTCAGCCGCCTGCAGAGCGGCACGCTCGCCATGGAGATCTCGCCCGTGCGCATGTCCGTCATGTTTGCCGACCTGCAGGAAAAATACCGCTCCACCGCTGAGGATCACGACCTCTCCTTCCGCCTCACCTTCGACCCGGAGCAGAGCCCGGTCGTCTGGTCCAATGCGGACCGCGTGGAAGAGGTGCTGGTCATTTTGCTGGATAACGCCATCAAGTACACCCCCGAGGGCGGCACGGTCACGCTCAATTCCAGCGTACAGGGCGACAGGCTTTGGGTCTCCGTCAGCGACACCGGCATCGGCATTTCGCCCGAGGATCAGGCCCATGTCTTCGACCGCTTCTACAAGGCCGACAAGGCGCACACCACCAAGGGCAGCGGCCTGGGCCTTTCCATCGCCAAGGAGATGCTGCAGCGGCTGGGCAGCGACCTGACCCTGCGCAGCGAAGAGGGCAAGGGCTCCACCTTCTGCTTCACCCTTCCCCTGAACAAGCCCATCGCATAACGAGGAGGCGAACGGGAGATGGCAAACTGGATCACGCATTGCACGATCGCGGACCTCGTGCTGCAGAGCCTGCCGCAGCTGAGCAGGCGCGGCTTTGCCGTGGGCAGCATCATGCCGGACTGTAATCTCGAAAACGAGGACTGGAGCACCTTCACTCCCCCGCGCGAGGTCACGCACTACATGCGCGGCGAAAAGAAGACCAGCGCCGACGCCGAGGCCTTTCTGGCCGAGCACTTCTCCGGCCGACGCTTTGCAGGCGAGGAAGAGCGCTCGTTTCTGCTGGGCTATTACGCGCATTTGATGGCCGACCGGCTCTTCATGCTCTTTCTGCGCGACGAAGCGCGCTTGGAGCAGTGCTTTGCGCGACTGCTGCGCTCGCCTGAGCATGCCGCCGCGCTTGCAGGCCATGCGCTCAGCTTCGATATGCTCAAGCAGGTTTTCGGAAGGCCGACCGTTTTTGCCGACATCCTTTATTTTGAGCAGGAATATACCCGCGCGCACCCGCAGAGCTGTTACTGCGCTATCCTGCGGCCGCTGCGCTCCTTTCCGGATTACCTCCCCCATTTCCCGCCCGACGCAGTCGCGCGCAAGGTGCGCGTGATGATCCCGGAGGCGGAGCCGGATCTCCCGCGCCCGTCGCTGCTCTTTTTCACACAGGAGGAATACGAAGGCTATCTTCGGGAGACCACCGGGCAGATCGTACGCGGGATCAGGCAGAATATTGCTGTATAGACAAAAAGAGAGGGAGAAAACTCCCTCTCTTTTTTATTTTTTGTCGTTTTTACATGCAGATATCGAAGGCGAAGCGGATCTTCCCCTGCGCGTCGATGTGATATTTCGCCTCGACGTCCGCGCCCCAGGAGTTAATGCCGCCCACGCCGCGCATCGCGCCGTATACGCAGAGCACCGTGCGCCTTGCCGGGGGCAGTTCCTCGTGGTGGGTCGCGTTTTCCAGCTCATGGCAGGTGTACGGCAGGCAGGAGAACATGAACGGCTCCTGCGCCATGGACACCTTCAGGCTGTAGGGCTCGCAGACCGGGCAGGAGTTGTCCTGCGCCGTTGCGCGGGTGATCTCCACCCAGCGGCTGTCGGCGTGCAGGCCGCATTCCTGCGGCACGATATACTTCGTGACCGGCAGGCCTTCCACGCTGTATACGCCCGGCACGCCGCCCTTTTTGCGGTCGGGATAGGTCTCTCCGGAGAGACCTTCGTAGGTAAAGCCGGTCGCCTTCGTGGGCATGACCATGCGCATGCCAAAGCACGGCAGCTGCGGCAGGCCCTCTTTTCCTTCATATTCCGCTTCGACGCGGATCTTCTGCGCGTCCACGGTATAGGTGACGTGCGTCTGCGCCGCGGGCACGGTCTGCGTTTCGTAATGGAAGGTGATGGCGATCTTTTCAGCCTGTTCCGCGCCGGTCCAGCAGTTATTCTCCGGGCCGCGCAGCGCCGTGACGGGCGCGCCGTCCATCTCTACGTCCACGCCTGTGTTCTTCTGAAACTGGTCTGCCGCGAGCCAAACGCCGGAGCGCAGATGGAAGCCGCAGCCGCGGTCGTTGTCGGTCAGCGCGCGCCAGTAGGTGGGCTTCATCGTGCGATAGAGCCATTCCCTGCCGCCGACGTTCAGCGATTCCAGACCGCCGGTGGCGTAATTGAAGATGGCATGAAAGCCTTCGCCGCGCACGCCCAGCGTGACGTCGCCAAAGACGACCTGCACTTTATTCATACTGCTTGCCATAGAAATATCTAACCTCCTGCATGGCGGGTTTTTCGGTGCGATCGGCAAAGACGATGCCGTTGCCGGAGAATTCGTAATCCGCGGGGCGGTCGTCGAAATCGCCGCCGTAGCGCAGCACTTCTTCTCCCGTCACTTCGTCGCGCACGAAGAGTGCCTGATCGATATAATCCCAGATATAGCCGCCCTGATACATTTTGTAGCGGAACAGATCCATATAGGAATCGAACCCGCCGAGGGAATTGCCCATGTCGTGCATGAATTCGCATAGGATAAACGGCTTTTTCGGCTCGTTTTCAAGGTATTCGGCGATATCCTCTGGCGTGGAGTACATCTGGCTCTCCATATCGGAGATGCGGTCGGTGTAGGGCCGGTCGTTATACACGCCCTCATAGTGTACGAGGCGGGTCGGGTCGGCCTGTTTGAAATATTCATTCGCCTTCACGAGTACCTCGCCGGCGAAGGATTCGTTGCCCAGCGACCAGAAGATCACGCTGGTGTGGTTTTTGAACGTCTCAAAATTGGAGATCATGCGGTCCATCACAGCGCCTTCCCACGCGCTGCAGCTGCCCGGCACGTTCCAGGAGGGCTCGATCGCGCCCTGCTTCTGCCAGGAGCCGTGGGTCTCGAGGTTGCTCTCCGCCATCATATAGATGCCCTGCTCGTCACACAGCCTGTACCACGAAAGCCTGTCGGGATAATGGCAGGTGCGCACGGAGTTGATGTTGTTGCGATGGAAGCATTCGACGTCCCAGATTTCGTCTTCCTCGGTGACGACGCGCCCGGTGTGCGCGTTCCATTCGTGCCGGTTCACGCCCTTGATGATCAGGCGCTCGCCGTTGTAGAGCATCACGCCGTCCTTGAGCTCGATCTTTCGGAAGCCGAAGTTCCACGGCACGATCTCGCACAGCGCGCCGCTTGCGTCGTACACGCGCATCTCGATGGTATAGAGCGCGGGGTTTCCGTTCGCCCAAAGCTCGACTGCCTCGGGCATGTCGATGCGGAAGGAAAGCTCGCCTGCGGCTGCATATTCTTTTTCGGCGAAGATTTTTTCACCCTTGCGGATGACAACGCCGACCCTGCCGCTGCCGCCGCTCATTTTCAACTCCATGCCCACGCAGCCGCTGCGCGTCTGCAGATCGACCTCGGGGTGGATGAACATATCCTGAATATGGTTCTCCGGCTGCCCGTAGAGCCAGACGCTGCGGAAGATGCCGGAGAAGCGGAAGAAATCCTGATCCTCAAGCCACGCGGCGGTGGAGCGCTTATGCACTTCCACGCACAGCACGTTGCCCTTTTCTCGGATGACGTCGGTCAGATCGAATTCCGCCGGGGTGAAGCTGTCCTCGCTGTAGCCGATGAACGCGCCGTTGCAGAAGACGTACATGGCCTGCTCAACGCCCTCGAAGCGTACGACGACCTTCTTGCCTTTCAGGCCTTCGTCCAGATCAAACTCGCGCACATACGAGCCGACGGGGTTATATTCCGCCCCGGAGAACTGGCCGGGCATTTCGCCGGTGATAAAGGTGTGCGCGGGGCGGCGGAAGATCTGGCCCTCCCACGGATACATGGTGTTGATATAGTGGATGCGGTCGTAGCCGGCGATCTCCATATGCATGGGCACGGCGATCTCCCCAAAGGAGGAAAGATCATAGCCCGGGCGATAAAACTCCGCCGGGCGCTGCGCGGCGTTGGGCGACCATGCGAACTTCCACGTGCCGTCGAGGCACTGCGCGAGGGCGCTCTTTCCCGCAGCGAGGTCCTCTTCGCCCGCAAAGGCGGTATGGTCGCTGTGCGCCGGAAGGCGGTTCACCTGAAACACCTGCGGATCGTCCAGCCATCTGATATCCGGTTGCATATTGTGCTCCTTTCAGGCCCTTTTTGCGGGCCGAGAGAATTCCCTGTCGCGCTCGCGCGCGATCCTCCTGCTGAAAATGATAACAGAAATATACAGGAAAGACAAGAGAGAAAGGGCGGAGCGCGCAGCGCCCCGCCCTTTTACGCGTTATAATATCGCGGCGTTACTTCGTCACGACTTCGATACGGAACTTCCAGCTCAGCTCCTTGTCCTTGAGGTAAAGCTTGTACTTCTCCTGTGCCTCCGGGCCGCAGCTCGAAGAGCCGATGCCGGTCTGTGCAAGGTCGATATCCACCACGGTGCTGTCCGCGCGCTCAAGCTGATATTCATGGTTCGCCTTGGTCAGCGCAGCGT
The DNA here is from genome assembly GCA_030528845.1 of Eubacteriales bacterium. The sequence goes on along the minus strand of JAUMYC010000108.1, from coordinate 2,543 downwards.
CGGTGTAATCGTGTGTGGTGAAGGTGAACGGAGCGGAAAGGGCGGTGAACTTCAGGCCGCAGCCGCGCTGGTTGGTCACGCAGAGGCTGCGGGTGTCGGTGCGCGCGCCGTTTTCCTGCATGCGGGCGTAGCTCGTGTGCAGATCCTGCACGTCGGCTTCATACCAGCCGATGTGAGAAGCCCAGCAGCGGTCGATATAGTTCTCCTCCGGGCCGCGGCCATGCCAGGCCACGTTCTCGCAGGTCGGGTTCACGCCCATCGTCACGCCGAGGCGCGGCCACCAGAAGGGCTCGGAGGTCTTCGGATAAGGCAGCTCCTTATAGGAGGTCTCCACGTCCACCTTGCCGTCGGCATAGACGGTGTAGGTCTGCACAGTGTCGAGCACGACAGGGTTCGGGTTGGCGCCCCAGCGCTGCGCGAAGCTGATGCTGATCTTGCCCTGCTCTTCGACGATGACCGGTTCGGCGGTATTGCGCGGGATGAGTCGGTCGATGCCGCGGCCGAGCCACTTGCGGGTCGCGCCGTTGCCAAAGCCGGTGTCGTTGTCCATGGGCGCGCGCCAGAAGTTCTGCCTGAGCGGCATGGTGAGGTATTCCCTGCCGGCATCCTGCCAGAGGGCCAGCTCGCCATGCAGCAGATCGAACACGAGCTCGAAATCGTCGCCCGTGACGATGTACTCAAGGCCCTCGCGGCAGCCCTTGAGCGTGCCCGAGACATCCGGCTCCTCTGCGGCGATGCCCGGGTTGAACACGAACTGATCCGCCGCGATCTCATAGCCCGCGGGCGCCCAGTTGTTGGCCTTCTTGAGCGTGAAGCTCAGGTTGAGGTAGCATTCGCCCTGCGGGATCTGCGCGGGGATGGCATAGTCCTTTTCGGTGCCGGGGGCCTGCTCGTCGATGTTGAGCTCGCCGGCGGCCAGCACGCTGTCGTTCTGCACCAGCTCCCAATGTCCGATGACTTCGTCGGAGAGGAACTGATAATGGCTGATGACCTTCACGCTCAGCGGCTGCTCGGAAGCGAGCGCGAAATAGAGCGGCTGATAGGCCTTTTTCATCTCGACCATGGCCGGGTGCGGGGTCTTGTCCGGCGCGATCAGGCCGTCGTTGCAGAAATTGCCGTTGGCGCCCTGCAGTTCAAAGGGCATGCCGTAATCGGAGCCGTTGGCCCAGTACATCTCGCCGTCCTCGGTGAAGGCGCGCAGGCCGTGGTCCTGCCACTCCCACACGCAGCCGCCGAAGAGCTTGGGATACTTGTAGATCAGCTCCCAATATTCCTTGAAGCTGCCCGGGCTGTTGCCCATGCTGTGGGCGTATTCGCACACGAAGAAGGGGCGGTCGTCCTCGCGGTTGGCATAGCGCTCCAGACGCTCCATGTCCGGATACATGACCGATTCGAAATCGACGCAGGGATCCCACGGGGTCTTCTCGCGGGCCTCGCGCATGGCGTACATCTTCTCCGGGCTCTTCATGGCCTCTTCCCAGTTGAACTCGGGCATCTCGCGGGCGGCCTCGTAATGAACGAGCCTGTCGTCGATGGCCTTCGCCGCTTCGGAAGCCGCGCGGTGGTTGTCGCCAAAGCCGCTCTCGTTGCCCAGAGACCATGTAACGACGCAGGCGTGGTTCTTGTCGCGGTGCACCATGCGCTCCACGCGGTCGACATAGGCATACTTCCAGTCCAGGCTCTTGGAGAGCATGCTCCAGGAGATGGCGGTCATGCCGTGGCATTCGATATCCGCCTCGTCCATGATATACAGGCCGTATTCATCGGCCAGATCGTAGAAATAATGGTCGGAGGGATAGTGGCTGGTGCGCACATAGTTGACGTTGTGCTGTTTCATGAGCAGCACGTCCTGCTTGAGCGCCTCGCGGCCCACGGCCCAGCCCACGTCGGTGTTGGTGTCGTGGTGGTTCACGCCGCGCGCCTTGATGGCCATGCCGTTGACCAGCACTTCCACTCCCCTGCGCTCGACCGTGCGGAAGCCCACGCGCACGGGCACGAACTGCCCGCCGGCTTCGACGACCAGCGTGTAGATGTAGGGATCCTCGGCGCTCCAGAGGTGCGCGTTTGCCAGATCGATATCAAAGCTCACGCCCTCGGCCTGCGCGATCAGCTCGCCCTTGTCGTAGAGCTTGGCGCACACGGCAGCGCCCTCGGCGATCTTCACTTCGCCGTGCAGATGGCCGTGCATGTCCGCCTTGACGTACACGTCCTCGATGTAGCCCTGCTTTTCGGTGGCATGGAGGCTGACGTTGCGGAAGATGCCGGACATGTGGTACATATCCTGGATCTCGAGATAGGAGCCGTCGCAGAAGCGCAGCACCGTGACAGCCAGCAAATTCTTACCCGGGCGCACGACGTCGCTGATATCAAACTCCGCCGTCATATGCGAGCCCTTGGACATGCCCACTTCCTTGCCGTTGACATAGACAAAGAACATGCAGCCGACGCCCTCAAAGCTCAGAACGACCCTCTTGCCCTCCATGGACTTGGGCAGAGTGAACTCGCGCCTGTACAGGCCGGTATCGTTGTCCTGCGCAACGAAG
>JAUMYC010000354.1 GCA_030528845.1 Eubacteriales bacterium | reverse complement strand
AAGAAGGGGTTTGGGGATGAAATCCCCAAGTGGGTTTGGGCGACAGCCCAACGTACTCCTTGATACGATGCCGATACAGATTAATTTGAGATGAGTATAAGTCCCCAACAAACAGCCCTCTGCGCAGCTTTGCCGCTGCGCAGAGGGCTTTGCTTATTCCGTTTTCGGTTTATGCCCGGATATCCTTCATCTCCACCGCCGCGCCGCCGTTTTTGCGCGAGCGCTCCGCTGCAAAGGCGATATAGTGGCTCTCGCAGGAGGCCTCAAGCGTCGTCATCCGCGCCGTCGGCACGCCCGTCTCCCCGTGCATGACGATCAGTTCCTCCACCATCCTGCCGTCGCCGCCGCCGTGCCCGGCCAGATCGCGCGCGAGCAGATTGACGTCGATCACCCTTGTCTCACCGCCAAATGGCTGCACGCGGATGATATTCTTGTCCATGTCCGCGTCGATGCATCCGCGCGTACCCATCACGCGGATCGCACGCCCGCCGTGCTCGCAGAATGCCGTCATCATCAGCTGACACATCGTGCCGTTTTCCATCTCCATATTGACGATCTGGCTGTCCACGACGTCATTGTCGCAGGCATAGACGCAGCGCCCGTACGGCCCATGCTCAATCGCCTCGCGGATGCTCTCCTCCGTCGGATTGAGCGAAAGGATATTGCACGGCCAGTCGGTATGCCCGGCGAGCACGCCGGTTTTTTCGCTTGTCAGGTAGATCTTCTCCGCGTCAAACGGACAGGTTTCCTTGGCCTTGCAGCCCGCCGTGCAGCGCGCGGCCGCGCCCTCCGGCGCGTTCTCCGGCGTGAAATGGCGCAGGCTGCCAAAGGAGGACACACGCGCGCAGCGCTGGCCCGTCAGATAGACGAGGTAATCCAGATCATGGCAGCACTTGGCCAGCAGCATGAACGTCGATTCGTCCTCCCTGCGCCAGTTGCCGCGCACAAAGCTGTGCGCCTGATGCCAGTAGCCCACGTTCTCAAGCGCCTGTATGCACATCACGTCGCCCACCTCGCCGCCGTCAATCGCCGCGCGGATCGCCTCAAAGAACGGCGCGTAGCGCAGCACATGGCAGACGACGACGCTGCGGCCCATCTCTTTGGCCGTGCGCTCAATCAGGCGCACATCGCCTAAGCTCGTGGCGATCGGCTTTTCCAGCAGCAGGTGATACCCCTTTTTCAGCGCCGCGACGGCGTGCGTCACATGCATCGCATCCTGCGTACAGATGAAGGCGACGTCGCCAAGGCGCTCGCGCGCAAACATCTCCTCCCCGGTTAAAAAGCACATCTCCTGCGGCAGGCAATAGCGCTGGCGGCAGTACTCGCGCTTTTCCTCAACCGGTTCGGCAATCGCCGCAATCTGCATCCTGCCGGGCATGATCTCACTGATGGGCGCATAGGTGTCCTTGCCACGGCTGCCCATGCCGCAGATGACGACGCGAACGGGATAATTCATCCTGCACCTCCGTATATCCATGCGCAGGGAGCAGCGCCCCTCTGTGCGGTGTATTCTGCCTGTATTATCGCGCACGGCAGACACGCTGTCAAGGATATCCGGCAACAGAAAAGACGCTCCCCGGATGGAGAGCGTCTCTCTTGCATGCAATTCTCTTCAGTTTTCGCGTTGGGCCAGGCAAAAACCGCAGAGCAACGGATTACTTCGCGAGCTTCTTGAACTCGTCGAACACGAACTGCACCTTCGGTCCAATGATGACCTGGACGGAGTTCTTGCCCGGGCGGATGACGCCGGCGCAGCCGGAAGCCTTGATCTTCTTCTCGTCAACGAGGAGGCGATCCTTGACCTCAAGGCGCAGACGGGTGATGCAGTGGTCGATAGAAGCCATGTTCTCCTTGCCGCCGCAGCCCTCGAGGATGATCTTCGCCATCTCGGTGTAGTTGTCACCCTTGAGCTCGATCTTGGTCTCGGCGTCCTGGTCGTCCTCACGGCCCGGGGTCTTCAGATCCCACTTGGTGATGGCGAACT
>JAUMYC010000353.1 GCA_030528845.1 Eubacteriales bacterium | reverse complement strand
AGCAGCAGCGCGCTCATGCCCCGAAGAGCCAGAGCGCCCAGCAGCAGCGCCAGAAGAACGCCGAGCAGCGCGCCGAGCCATTTCGCCCCTGTGCGCTTATTCTGCACGCTCTTCCTCCCCGGCAAACACGCTGCCGTCGAGATACGCCTTCCAGACCGTTTCAAACCAGCCGCCGCCCTGCGGCACGGGCCGCACGGGCACGAGGCTTGCCTGCGCGCCGTGCGTTTCGACGCAATAGAGCTCGGCCTTCGGCGCGTCGGGCGCGATCTCGCGCTGCGTGAAGCCGTGGCCCGCCTCGCCCGCAAGCTGCATCTGACAGAGCATCGCCGCGAGCGCCTCGCGCATGACGAAGAGGTCGTCCCGCGCGGCGACGGCCTGCGCGAGGGTATAGCCGCCCTCGCCCTGCAGCGGCGCCGCAAGCGCCTGTTCGACCTGCGCGCTCAGAAGGCGCATGCCCTCGCCGTCGCGCAGCGCGCCCGCCACCACGTCCATGCGCTGCCTTGCCTGCTGTGCAAAGGCGACCAGCGCGCCCGCACGCCCCTGCCGCGCCGCCTCGAGGAAGGCCAGCTCGCCTTCCAAATTGGCCGCGCGGAAGCCCTCCGCCTGCGGCGCGGGCTGCGTGCCGCTGTGCGCCGCGATATGCTGCACCGCGCGCAGCGAGCCCACCTGCGTCTCGTTGAGCGCGGAGCCGCCCGGCCTGTACATGCCGAACGCGCCCGCGCATTCGCCCGCCGCATACAGGCCCGGCACGCTCGTGCGCCACCATTTGTCCACCTTGATGCCGCCGTTGCAATGCTGCGCGCACACGGCGATCTCCAGCGGCTCCTGCTCCAGATCGATCCCCCTGTCGCGGTAAAACGCCGCGGCGGCGGGGTTGATGGCCAGCAGCCGCTCGTAGGGCGTGCTCTGGTCCGCGCCGCAGTTTTTCAGATATTCCGCCGCTTCCGGGCCGATCTTCTCCAGCGGCGCGTCCGTCTCCTCCTGCCGGAAATCGAGGAACGCCCTGCCGCCCTTTGCCATCAGGCGCAGCACCTGCCTGTCCACGCGCGAGGAACCGCCCAGCTTGCGCGCGTCGAAGGGCCACTGATAGCCCTTGCGGAAGATGGAATCGAGCAGATCGCCCTCGCCGTCAAAATCCGATTCGTCGAGCACGCGCCGGCCCTGCTCGTCCCGATAGGCCGGGATGGCCTGCTGATAGGAGCCCGACACGTTCCAGAGCACCTTGCGCGAGGCGAGGCCGTATTGCCAGTAGCAGAGGTTGTTCGTCTGCGCGCCCGCGCGCACGGCCGCGCCGGTCGCTCCGGTCTGGCTCGTGGGGAAGACCGAGCGGGAATAGACCGTGGCCGGGCCGCCCGTGGCGAGGATCGCGTTGCGCGCGGCCACGACGGCCGTCTCCTCTTCGTTGACGATCAGCAGCCCGCACAGCGCGCCCGCCTCGTCCGTCAGCACGGCGGCGAGGGCGTAGCCCTCCAAAATTTTCGTGCCCCGGGCCTGCACGCTGCCGAGCAGCTTTTCCGCCATGAAGCGACTGGTGAGCGGCCCTGCGGAGGTCGCGCGCAGGCTCTCGTCATGGTCGGTGCGATAGCCCACGAATTCGCCCAGCTCGTTCTGCGGAAAGGGCACGCCCAGCTCCACCAGCTTGAAAAACGCGCGGGGAGAGCCCGCCGCGAGGGCATAGGCCGTGTCTCCGTGCATGGCGCCGCCGGCAAAAAACGCCCGCGCGAGGCTGGCGGGGCTGTCGTTATAATCGCCGGCCACGTTCAGCTTGAAAAAGGTCTGCTTGTCGCTGCCGGCGTTGCGGCTCGTGCCCGCGGCAAGGCCGGGCGCGATCAGGATCGTGTCCACGCCCCGTTTCATCAGCTCGTCCGCGGCGTTCAGGCCGGCAGCGCCCGCGCCCACCACAGCCGTGTTGCAGGTGTATATCTTCATAAAACAGCAGACCTCCTCGGTATATCTATCGCTCTGCGGGAAAGAAAAAGGAGCT
>JAUMYC010000107.1 GCA_030528845.1 Eubacteriales bacterium | reverse complement strand
GCATTCTATCACATAAAAATCTCCCGCACAAGAACAGGGACGGCAGAGCGCACTGCCGTCCCTGAAGCTGTTTTGTGAGCGCCCGCCTGCGCGGGGGCTTTTTCTCGTTTGGGGAAAAAGGCGTTATCTGGCCAGCTCGAGCGGGCTCTTGCGGCTGTAGGGAGACTGCAGCTCGACCACCTTGCCCTGATCGGAGGCCTCGTGGAAGGCGCACATGAGATCGAGCACGTGGAAGGTCTGTTCGCAATGGCAGCGCGGCATTTCGCTCGCCTCGCCTGCGGCCAGCGCGCGGATCTTTTTGCAGAAATCCGCCACGCCCAGACCGCGGCTGTTTTCCTGATAGCCGTAGACCACCGGCACGTCCTGCCAGTCCTTCGCGCCGGGCAGCAGGATCTGGATCGGGCCGCCGAAGGTGTTCGGATCCGGCACGCGGATGGTGCCCGCGGAGCCGTAGACGATAAAACCGGCCTGGATGTCGTTGTAGGTGTCGAAGGAGGTGACCAGCGTGCCGATGGCGCCGGATTCAAAGTTCAAAATGCCGGCGATATGCGTGGGCACTTCCACCTCGACGATTTGTCCGTATTTCTTTTCGCTGGTGATGGTGCGGGTGGGGAAGGTGATGCGCGCGGAGGCGGCGACGGACTTCACGCGGCCCATGAGGTTGACCAGCGCGGTGAGATAGTACGGGCCCATGTCGAACATGGGGCCTGCGCCGGGCTTGTAGTAAAATTCCGGGTCCGGATGCCAGGATTCATGGCCGCGGCAGAGCATCGTGGCGCTGACGGCCACGGGCGTGCCGATCCAGCCGTCGTCGATGAGCTTGCGGCAGGTCTGGATACCGCCGCCGAGGAAGGTATCCGGCGCGCCGCCGAGCAGCAGGCCGTGCGCGCGGGCGTATTCCACCTGCTCGAGGCCGTCCTCGCGCGTGCAGGCCAGCGGCTTTTCGCAATAGGCGTGCTTGCCGGCCCGAAGCGCCATCATGTTTACGAATTTATGCTGGTCGGGCGTGGTCAGGTTGAGCACCAGCTCGATCTGAGGGTCGTTCATGATCTCCTCGTCCGTAAAGACGGCCTTGGGGATGTTGTATTTTTCCTGTGCGGCCAGCGCGCGCTCGGGGATCAGATCGCATACGGCGGCGATCTCGACCGTGTCGGCAAACACGGTCGTCAGGTTTTTCAGATAAATGCCGGAGATGTTGCCGCATCCGACGATGGCGATTTTGGTACGCATAACGTCCTTTCCGGGGTATGAGGGCGGGGCCCTCTCCTTGCACCCCTGTCAGGGGATATATTTTCGACAATGGTTTATGAAGCAGCTAAGGGCGAATGCCCTTATGCAGGGGATCCAAGGGGACGGAGTCCCCTTGGCGGGGTGCGGGGCAGGGCCCCGCGCAACGGGGTGCAGGGGCGGAGCCCCTGCCCGGGTGTCCGGAGGGGCGGAGCCCCTTTGGCGAGGGTGCAGGGGCGAGGAGCCCCTGCCTTCGTTCCCCTTAGTACATCTTCAGCGTGGAGGCGTACATCTCCGGGTCAAGGCCGGATTTCTCGAACAATTCCTTGCCCTCGGCGGCCCAGAGCATGCCGCGGCGCATCATCTCGCAGGCCTCCGGCACGTCGAACACGTCGTTGTGATGGCCGAGGGAGTTGTAGTAGACGCGGCCGTGGCCCCAGCGGCGGGTCCATGCGATGGGGCAGTCCACCTCGCCGTTGGAGGCGTGGTAATAGTTCACGACGGGATAGCGCGTGGTTGCGAGCACCTCGTTGGCCGGGTCGACGTGCACATAATACTGCTCGGTGGCCACGTCAAAATCCGGGATGCCTTCCACCAGCGGGCTGGAGCCGCGCTTGATGTTCACGCGGTATTTCACGCCGTCTCCGCCGGGATGGGAGACCCACTGCCCGCCGGTCATGAACTGCCATTCCGTATCCTGACGGAAGGAATCGCACATGCCGCCGTGGCAGCCGGCGAGGCCCACGCCGTGCTTGCCCACGGCCTCGCACACGCCCTTGCACTGCTCGCGCGTGATGGTGCCCATGGTCCAGACGGGGACGATCAGATCCAGCGAATTCAGGTATTCGTAATCGAGGAAAATATCCAGAGTATCGGAGACCTTCACTTCAAAGCCTTCCTCGCGCAGCATCTGCGCAAAACGGTTTCCCACCGGGCCGGGCTCGTGTCCGTCCCAGCCGCCCCATACGACAAGCGCCTTTTTCATTCCTGTTTTCCCTCCTGTTTTTTGTGGTGGTTATTTGTTGAGTGCGACCGCATTCCTGCGGGGATAGGCCGATTCGATGGCGATATTTTCGCCCGTTTCGCTCGATGCATAGAAGGCGCACATGACCTCCAACACATGCAGCGTCTGCTTCCAGCCCGCCAGCGGCTCCTCGCCCGTGCGGATGCAGCGGCAGAAATCGGTAAAGCCGAGGCCGCGGCTGTTTTCCGTGTGCGGATAGACGACGGGTACCTGTTCCCATTCGCCGCTGCCCGCGCGCAGGAGCTCGATCGGGCCGCCGAAGGTGTTCGGATCCGGCACGCGGATGGTGCCCGCGGAGCCGTAGACGGTGATGGGCTGTCCGCCCCTGTTCCAAACGTCGAAGGAGGTGACGAGAGTGCCGATGGCGCCGGATGCGAAGTTCAGAATGCCCGCGCAGTGCGTGGGCACCTCCACATCGATGACCTGCCCCTTTTTCTTTTCGCTGCCGATCACGCGCTGCGGATAGGACGCGCGCGCGGACGCGGCCACGTTTTTGACCCCGCCGAGCAGATTGATCAGCGCGGTGACGTAGTACGGGCCCATGTCAAAGAGCGGCCCCGCGCCGAATTTGTAGAAGAATTCCGGGTCCGGATGCCAGGATTCCGGGCCGTGGCTGAGCATCTGCGCCGTCGCGGCCACGGGCGTGCCGATCCAGCCGTCCTCGATGAGCTTTTTGCAGGTCTGGATGCCGCCGCCGAGGAAGGTATCCGGCGCGCCGCCCAGCAGCAGTCCTTTTTCCTGCGCAAGGGCGGCCTGTTCGCGCCCGTCGGCCAGCGTGCAGGCCAGCGGCTTTTCGCAGAAGGCGTGCTTGCCCGCCGCGAGGGCCATCATATTTACTTTTTTGTGCTCCAGCGGCGGGGTGATGTTCAGCACGACCTCGATCGTCGGGTCGGCCATCACCTCTTCGTCCGTGAACACGGCCTTGTGGATGTTGTAGGTCTTCTGCGCTTCCAGCGCGCGTTCGGGGATGATGTCGCACACCATGGCGACCTCGACCACGTCGCTGAAGCGGGTGGTGAGGTTGGTCAGATAGATGCCGGAGATACAGCCGCAGCCCACGACTGCCGCGCGAACCCTTTTCATCTGAAATTTTTCCTCCGTTTGCGTTTTGTTTTTTTACATTATACGCTTTCGGGATAGCCCGCGCAATGGAAAAAACGGCGCGGATGTGGTATAGTAGCAAAAAAGGACAGGCGAGGACGGAGGACGAACATGAACAGGCTATGGGTCAAGGCGCTCAAGAGGCACCGCATCATCAAAAATACGGACGCGCCCTGCAGCTGGGGCGAGCAGGAGGACGTGCTGCGCGAGATCCTGCGCGAGCTGGATTACCCCTGCCCGATGTGGCTGGACAAGCATGCGAAGGAGTTTGAGGCCTTCCGCCGCACCGTTTTCCGCCCGGAGCATTTCATCGAGGACGTGCCTTTTGACGAGCTTGAAGTCGAATATCTGGACGGGAGCGGAGAAAAACGCCGCTCGAACGACCCGAGAAACCAGTTCTGAGCGGTGTTTTCCGGTTGAAGAGACGGGATTTGTATGTTAAAATAAAGAACAGACTCTTTTGCAGAGGAGGCCTTGCGCATGGCAGGCGACGGCAGGAACCCCAGACATGATTATATCGAGCGCTCGCAAAAGCGCAGCGGATATCGAAACAGAGACGCGGCGCGCAGAAAGACGTCCCCTTGGGATGTGATCCGCCTCGTGCTCTCGTGCATTTTGTGCGTGGTCTGCTTCCCGCTGGGGCTGATCGCGCTGTGGACCTGCCGCTTCGGCGCGGGCACGCGCATGCTCCTGACGGTGGTCACGGGCGTGCTCTTCTTTGCGCTGGCCGCGTTTGCGCTCACGGTCGATACCGACATCCCCATGGTGGACCGCATCCAGAACCGCGCGCTGGAGGGCCTTGCCAAGGTCGAGCAGTGCGTGCAGGAGGAAGTCGATAAAGCGCGGCAGATCGCCGAGGCCATCCCGCCGCTGCTGGCACAGCATGTGCTTGCGCCGGCCGCGGAATGGGCCGAGGAAGCCCTGCCGGATATGATCGAGAACAAGGAGCAGATGCAGGAGCAGACGGAGCTGCTGCTGGAGGGCATGAAGGACGCGGCGCTGGAGGCGCTCTACAGCAATGAGATCCTGCCCACCCCCGTGCCGACGGAGCTCCCCGAGGCCACGCAGGCTCCCCTGACGACCGGAGCGCCCACCGCAGCCCCGGCCACGCAGGCGCCCGTCGTGAGCGAGCCCACCGAGGCCCCCGAGCAGGAGGCCACCGCTGCGCCCACGGCCAAGCCGACCCCGGCTCCTACGCCCACTCCCGCCCCCACGGAGACCCCCGCGCCCGACCCGGGCGAGACGGTCTACCTCAAGCCGAACGGCAAGGTCTTCCACAAGACGGCGGACTGCGAGGAAGCGGACAGCGCCCTGCCCATCCAGCGCTCCATCGCCATGCTGCGCGGCGCGAAGGAATGCGAGGTCTGCTTCGCGGAGAAATAAGCACCCCCAAAGAATACAAAAGAACGCCGCCCTGCACGCGTCTGTGCGGGGCGGCGGATTTATTTTTGGAAGCAGGGAACGGCTCAGCTTTCGATGAGCTTGCGGATGCGGCTCTCGAGCGTGGAATCCACATAGGCGCGCACGAGCGTGCCCGTGGCGGTGTATTCCTCGGAGAGGACCTGCCCCTTGTCGTGCAGCAGGGAGAGCGCGTTTCCCTTGGAATAGGGGATCTCGATCTCGATCTGCCTGCGCAGCTTGCTCACGCGGTCGGCGATGATCTCGCGCAGCCGGTCGAGCCCTTCGCCGTTGAGCGCCGAGATGAGCACGGCGTCCGCCGGCTCGAACACGGACATAGGCGGCACGCGGTCGGCCTTGTTCAGCGCCTCGATCACGGGCTTGTCGCCCGCGCCCAAGTCGCGCAGCACCTGATAGACCGTCTCGCGCTGCTCGCGGTAGTACGGGCTGGAAACGTCCGAGACGATGACGAGCAGATCGGCCGAGAGGGCCTCTTCCAGCGTGGAATGGAATGCCTCGACCAGCTCGTGCGGGAGCTTGCGGATGAAGCCGACGGTGTCGACCAGCAGGCAGTTGCGCTTTTCACCCAGATCGATGCGCCGGATGACCGGGTCGAGCGTGGCGAAGAGCTTGTCCTCCACGAGCACGTCTGCGCCGGAGAGCGCGTTGAGCAGAGTGGACTTGCCCGCGTTGGTATAGCCCACCAGCGCCACGATGACCTGCTCGGTCTTTTCGCGGCGGGCGCGGTGCATCTCCCTCTGGCGGCGCAGCACGGCCAGCTCTTTGGTCATATCGTCGATGCGCCTGCGCACGATGCGCCGGTCGACCTCCAGCCGCGTTTCGCCGGGGCCGCGCGTGCCGATGCCCGCGCCGAGGCGGGAGAGGGTCGTGCCCTTGCCGGCCAGACGGGGCAGGCGATATTTTTCCTGCGCCAGCGCGACCTGCAGCTTGCCCTCGCTGGTCACGGCGCGGCGCGCGAAGATATCGAGGATGAGCGCGGTGCGGTCCACCACGCGCACACCGATGATCTGTTCGAGGTTGCGCTGCTGCGCGCCGGTGAGCTCGTCGTCCAGAATGACCAGATCGATCTCCTGCGCGCGGCATTCCAGATGCAGCTCTTCCGCCTTGCCCGTGCCGATGTAGGTGGCGGGCTCGGGCTTCATGCGCTTCTGCAGCACCTTGCCCATCACGGCGGCGCCGGCCGTTTCGGCAAGCTCCGCCAGCTCTTCCAGCGATTCCTCGCTCTCTATGCCCACCAGCAGCACCTTTTCCGCCTTTACGGTGATGCCGCCCTTGGCGATGGCGTTGGCGAGGCGCTCGTCGGCCTGTTCGATCTCGTGCAGCCAGAGCGACTGCGGGATGCGCCCGGGCTTGACGGGGCCGAGCGTGTGGATGTTCATCTTGCCGTATTCCAGCTCGCCCAGATAGCTCGCGCTGATGCCGGTGGCGCGGCCGTCCTCCACGCCGATGACGCACAGCGAGTCAAAGCGCAGCAGCTGCAGCGCCTGCTCGTCGGCCTCGGTGGGCCTTGCGCCGCCGTCGGCGCGCGTGCGGATGAGCCGGATGCCGGAGAGGCGGTCGATATTGCGGCGCAGATGCAGCTCCGGCAGGCCGTCCGCCGTCATGTTGCCCATGGCGATGTCCAGCAGGTCGCCGTCTCGCGCCAGATACACCATCACGCCGCGTTCGGTGATGGTGGTGTAGTGGATCAGCATCTGCAGCAGCCTGTCGGGCAGATAGGCGGAGCGGTCGAAGTCGATCTCGGCCATGCGCTCCATTTCCTGCAGGATCGTGTCCCTTACGCCTTCGGTATTGCCATAAATCATACTTGCGGATGCCTCGCTTTATAATCTGCGATCGCGGCGTGCAGGGCCTCCTCGGCCAGCACGGAGCAGTGCAGCTTCACCGGCGGCAGGCCGCCGAGCGATTCGGCCACCTGCTTGTTGGTGATGGCCAGCGCCTCTTCGATCGTCTTGCCCATGACCATTTCGGTCGCGCGGCTGGAGGTGGCGATGGCCGCGCCGCAGCCGTAGGTCTGGAACTTGACGTCCACGATCACATTATTTTCTACCTTGATGAAGATCTTCATGATGTCGCCGCACTGGGCGTTGCCGACCTCGCCCACGCCGCTGGCGTCCTCGATGGTGCCCACGTTGCGCGGGTTCATGAAATGGTCCATGACCTTTTCGGTATACATGATATGCTGCCTTCTTCCTGTATAATATCGATTTCTCTGTTTGCTCAGCGGTCGTTGCCGGGGTAGAGCGGCGACATGCGCCGCAGCCTGTCCACGATGCCCACGAGCGCCTCGACCACCGCGTCGACCTCGGCCTCGGTGTTCTCCTCGCTCAGCGAGAGGCGCAGCGAGCCGTGGGCGATCTCATGCGGCAGGCCGATGGCCAGCAGCACATGGCTCGGGTCGAGCGAGCCGGAGGTGCAGGCGGAGCCGGAGGAGGCCGCGATGCCCATCATGTCCAGGCTCAGCAGCAGCGATTCGCCCTCGATATACGAAAAGCACACGTTCACGTTGCCCGGCAGCCGCTGCTCCGGGTGGCCGTTGAGGCGCGTGTCCGGGATCTTTTCGATGATGCTGTGGATCAGCCTGTCGCGCAGGCCGCACAGCTTCTGCGTGTTTTCGTCCATATGCTCCACGGCCAGCTCGATCGCCTTGCCCAGCGCGGCGATGGAGGCCACGTTTTCCGTGCCGGCCCTCTGCGCGCGCTCCTGCGCGCCGCCGTGGATGAGCGGCTCGATGCGCAGGCCGTTGCGCACATAGAGCGCGCCGACGCCCTTGGGGGCGTGCAGCTTATGCCCGGAGAGGGAGAGCATGTCGATGTTCATCTGCTTGACGTCGATGGCGATATGGCCCACGGCCTGCACGGCGTCGGTATGGAACAGCACGCCCGCCTCCTTGGCGACGGCGCCGATCTCGGCGATGGGCTCGATCGTGCCGATCTCGTTGTTGGCGGCCATGATGCTGATCAGCGTCGTCTGCGGGGTGATCGCAGCGCGCACCTGCTCCGCGGTGACCCTGCCGTATTCGTCCACCGGCAGATAGGTGACCTCAAAGCCTTCTTTTTCCAGCTGGCGGCAGGTGTGCAGCACGGCGTGGTGCTCGATCGCGCTGGTGATGATGTGGTTGCCCTTGCTGCGACGGGCGTAGGCCGCGCCGCGCACGGCCCAGTTGTCGGCCTCTGTGCCGCAGCCGGTGAAGTAGATCTCGCTGGGCGCAGCGCCGATGGCGGCGGCTACCTGCGCGCGCGCGGTGTCGAGCGCCCTGCGGGCGGCGCGGCCGTAGCCGTGTACGGAGGAGGGGTTGCCGCAGTGCTCCGTCAGATAGGGCAGCATCGCTTCCAGAACGGGACGGCTCACGGCGGTCGTCGCCGCGTTATCCATGTAGATTCCCAATGTATTTCGCCTCTTTTCGAGAGCTTGAAGTTTTTGTCTGTATATATGGTATGTTTTGCTCCGCCCGGGGCGGTCAGCATCGCCAAATCAGACCATTATCATTCTAACAGCCAAACGCGATTCGGTCAACCAAAGCCGCGCGGGCCGGGCGGATTTTTCTGGAGAAATAACGGGCAGGCGGCCTGTTTGGTTTCGCGGCAGCCGTGAAAGCCGGGCGACCGCAAGGGTCGCCCCTACGAGAGGAAACGCGGCAGCAAATGTCCGTCGGCACTGCCGACCGACCGCAAGGGTCGCCCCTAC
>JAUMYC010000352.1 GCA_030528845.1 Eubacteriales bacterium | reverse complement strand
AGCGCCGATGAAGGAATACATCATGTACTGATGACCGGCCCTGACCGACTCGCGGCTGGTGCCGTGCATGACCAGCGGCAGCGTGCACACCGTCAGGAACTCATAGAAGATGTACATCGTCATGATGTTCGCAGAGGTCGCAATCGCCAGCGTCACGCCATAGGTAATCGTATACAGCGCAAAGAAATGCGTCTCGCCGCCCTCATGCTCCATGTACTCAAACGCATAGAGCGTGGCCAGCGGCCAGAGGAAGGCAATGAGGCCCGCAAAGACGGAGCCCAGACCATCCAGATGGAAGGCGATGGGCATGTCCTGCATGAGCATGAACGCGACCGCCGGTTCCTTTGCAGGCTCCAGCAGGCACAGGAGCACCATGAGCGACGTGGCAATCGTCACGCCCTCGATACAGTACTCCCGCGTCCGCCGACTCAGGGGCTTGGCGCCCAGCAGCAGAAGGCCAGCGACGATCGGGAAAAATACCGCAAGGCAAAGCATAGCATTCTCTCCTTACAGGATGGTCGCCAGCGCAGCGGTCACCACGTCCGTCAGCGGCTGAGCCAGCACGCCGCACAGCACGACGGAGGCCGCCAGAATGATCATCGGTACGGTCATACGCTTGCCGGGGTCTCTGTTCTGCACGCTCTTGTAGTCAAAGTCCGCGCCCGGGAAGAAGCCGATGATAACCACCTGCAGCAGATACGCAGCGGTCAGCAGGGCAGAGATGATCAGCACGATCGGGCCCACGACGCCGAAGACGCCCAGGCCGCCATCCAGCGCGCCGGTAGCCAGCAGCCACTTGGAGACGAAGCCGCCCGTCGGCGGGATGCCGATCAGACCCAGGGACGCGATGGTCCACACCCAGATGGTAATGGGCATCTCCTTGCCCACGCCGCGCAGATCGCGCACATAGGTCTTGCCGGTCTGATGGATGATCGCGCCGGCGCACAGGAACAGGGCGTCCTTGATCGTGGAATGCGCCACGACGTGCAGGATCGCGCCGCAGAACGTGGTCGGCACGAGGCAGAACAGGCCAAAGAGCACGTAGGAAACCTGAGAGACGGTGGAGTACGCGAGGCGCTTCTTGAGCAGCGGCTCACGATAGGCGAGCATGGAGCCCATGAACACCGTGATCAGCGCGAGGACGAGGAACGTCGTCTGCACCCAGGTGCCGCGGATGGTATCCGCGCCCACGAGGAAGAAGATCACGCGGATGACGGCGAGCACGCCCGCCTTGGTGATCACGCCGGAGAGGACGGCAGAGGCCGGGGCCGGCGCAACCGGGTGCGCCGTGGGCAGCCAGCCGTGCATCGGGAACATGCCGGCTTTGGTGCCAAAGCCCATGATGACCAGGAAGGTGATCACCAGCAGGCCGGTCTGCGGCGCAGCGGAGGCCGCGGCGACGCCGCCGGCAGCGAAGGTCACGGTGCCCAGATAGTGGTTGAAGAAGAAGATGCCCAGCAGGCCCAGCATCGCGCCGAAGATCGAGTAGATCAGGTACTTGATGCCGGCGGCGACGGCCTGCGGCGTGCGCTCATGCACGACCATCGGCACGGAGAGCAGCGTCATCAGCTCGTAGAAGACGTACAGCGTCACCATGGAGCCGGCGTAGCACTGGCCAATCAGCGCGGAGAGCACGGTCATGGTGAAGGCCTCGTAGGAACGCTGATGCTCGTCATGGCCAAGATACTCCAGAGAGAAGATCATGGACATCAGCCACATCGCGCTCATGAGCACGGCGAAGATGGAGCCGATCACGTCGATCCTGAAGAAGACCTGCAGGGTCGGCGTCATGGACAGGAGCGTCGTCTCGGTGCCCTGCGCAAAGCACAGCGCAATCACCATCGCAAGCTCCAGCGCCAGCGCGCCGCAGTTGAGCTTGGCGCGCAGTTTCTTATCCGCCTGCGCCGCCGGCATAAACCATACGGCGACGCCGACAACGGCCGGGAAGAAGATAGCCAGAATCATCAAAGCAGTCACGGTGTTTTCCTCC
>JAUMYC010000351.1 GCA_030528845.1 Eubacteriales bacterium | reverse complement strand
CGCTTCCTCATTAACCCCACCGGCAGATTCGTCGTCGGCGGCCCGCAGGGCGACTCCGGCCTTACCGGCAGAAAGATCATCGTTGACACCTACGGCGGCATGGGTCGTCACGGCGGCGGCGCATTCTCCGGAAAGGATCCGACGAAGGTGGACAGAAGCGCGGCATATGCGGCGCGTCACGCTGCCAAGAACGTGGTTGCGGCAGGTCTTGCCCGGAAATGCGAGATTCAGCTGGCCTACGCCATCGGCGTTGCCAAGCCCGTTTCCATCACCGTTGATACCTTCGGAACCGGCGTAAAATCCGATGAAGAGCTGGCGGACATCGTTTCCAAGGTCTTCGATCTTCGCCCCGCCGCGATCATCGAGCGCCTTGATTTAAGAAAGCCCGTTTATGCGCAGGTTGCCAGCTACGGCCATTTCGGACGAAATGACCTCGACCTCACCTGGGAAAAACTGGACTATGTAGACGCGCTTAAAAAGGCGATTGGTTAAAATTCTGTGGGATTTGTGTTGTTCGCATAAATCCCGCTTTTATTTTACATCCGAAGGGTTGACGAAAGTCCTTGAAATGTGTAGAATCATCGAAAAGTCTGAGGAGGAGATACTTATGGCGATCATTCGAGAAGGTTTAACGTTTGACGATGTACTGCTTGTTCCCCATAAAAGCGATGTTTTACCCCGCGAGGTAGACCTGTCCGTAAGACTGTCCGAGCGCATCAAGCTCAATATTCCCGTGCTTTCCGCCGCCATGGATACCGTTACCGATTCCCGCCTTGCCATTGCCATCGCAAGAGACGGCGGCATGGGCATCATCCACAAGAACATGTCCATCGAAGAACAGGCCGCGAGCGTTGATAAGGTAAAAAGAAGCGAGCACGGCGTTATCATTGATCCCTTCTATCTTTCTCCCGATCACCTGATTTCAGACGCCCTGGCGCTCATGGAAAGATATCGCATTTCCGGCGTTCCGATCACGCAGAACGGAATTCTGGTCGGCATCATCACCAACCGCGACCTTCGCTTTGAAACCGATTATTCCAGAAAAATCAGCGAGGTCATGACCAGCAAAAACCTCGTCACCGCCCCCGAAGGAACCACCCTCGATCAGGCCAAGGATATCCTTGCCAGCCACAGAATCGAGAAGCTGCCCATCGTAAATGATAAGTTTGAGCTGAGGGGCCTGATTACCATCAAGGACATCGAAAAGGCCGTCAAATACCCCAACTCCGCCAAGGACGCCAAGGGCCGTCTGCTCTGCGGCGCCGCCATCGGCGTAACGGGCGATGCTATTGAGCGCGCGCAGGCGCTGGTCGATTCGAAGGTCGACGCGCTGGGCATCGATACCGCCCACGGTCACAGCGCGGGCGTTATCAAGATGGTTGAAAAAATCAAGTCCATGTTCCCGGACATCACCGTAATCGCCGGCAACGTCGCCACCGCCGCCGCCACCCACGACCTCATCCAAGCAGGCGCGGACGTGGTCAAGGTCGGCATCGGCCCCGGCTCCATCTGCACCACCCGCGTGGTCGCAGGCGTAGGCGTTCCCCAGATCACTGCCGTTATGGACTGCGCAGAGGAAGCTGCCAAGTTCGGAAAGCCCGTCATCGCCGACGGCGGTCTCAAGTATTCCGGCGACATCGTAAAGGCCATCGCGGCCGGCGCAAGCGCCGTGATGCTCGGAAGCCTGTTTGCAGGCACCGAGGAAAGCCCCGGAGAAACCGAAATCTATCAGGGCCGCTCCTTCAAGGTCTACCGCGGCATGGGCTCCCTCGCCGCCATGGCGCAGGGCAGCAAGGACCGCTACTTCCAGGAAGGCCAGAAGAAGCTCGTTCCCGAAGGCGTAGAAGGCCGCGTTCCCTTCAAGGGCCCGATCACCGATACCATCTTCCAGCTGATGGGCGGCTTAAGAAGCGGCATGGGCTACTGCGGAACCAGAACCATCGACGAGCTCCGCACCAACGGCGAATTCATCCGCATCACCTCCGCCGGCCTCGT
>JAUMYC010000350.1 GCA_030528845.1 Eubacteriales bacterium | reverse complement strand
ATGCCGTTGCCCACGGGCTTGATGTAGCCGCCGCGCATCATCAGCGCCTGGCTGGCGATCTGGCAATCGGCGGGCGTTTCCTTGTAACGCTTTGAAATCAAATTGCGAACCTTCATGTATTTTTCCTCCTTGCGGCTTGTCTTGCGAATAAAAAAACTCCGCCCTGAAAATGCAGGGCGAAGGGATTGCTTCGCGGTACCACCATGCTTGATGCTCGTGTGCCCTGTAACGGGAGCGCCCGTGGAATTTCACGCAATGCATGCTTACTTCCATGAACTCGGGAGGCGGGGCCGCACCGAAGCTGCCGCGCAGCTTCCAGCCATGGCCGCGCTCTCTGTAAGAACAGCATCCGACGGGCATTTCTCCGTCTTGATTCCCTATCATTATACGTACCGCGCTGCAAAAAAGCAAGTGAAGTTTCGGTTAGACCCGAGGGCAGACTGACGCCCCGCCTGAGCGGGCGCGGCTGATGCTCGAGGGCTAGCCGCAGACGCCCAGCTTGATGGTCTGGCCGGGGAAGATCAGATCGGGATTGGCGATCTCATTGATGGAAGCAACGCGCCGCCAGTCGAGGCCGAAGCGCTCCGCAATACTTGAAAGGGTATCGCCCCGGCGGACGATGTAATTGTCGCAGCAGGCGTAGGGCACCGACGCATTGACCCAGAGGTAGAGCCGCTGGCCGGGATAGATCAGGTTGGGATTGTCGATATCGTTGAGCCGCACCAGAGCGCTGACCGTGGTGTTGAACAGGCGCGCAATGCCCGACAGGGTATCGCCGTAGGAAACGGTGACGCAGATCAGCTTCAGCTTATCTCCGCTCTCCGGCGGTTTCGGGATCACGATCTGCTTGCGCAGCATGCTCGCCGTGAAGCGGCTCAACGGCGTTCCGGTGCCCCGACAGGCCGGGTCGAGGGAACGCCGGTACTGCCAGCCGATCCAGCTGCTCCAGGGAGAGTTTCCGGCGGCGGGCGCGTCGGCGCTGCTGTCGTCGATGACCCAGAGGGGATAATCCTCCGCCACCGCCCGGCTCCAGAGCAGATTGGCGCTCTGCGCGTCGGTATAGACCACAGGCGCGACCCCGGCGGCGCTGCGCACCGTGCTCAGAAAGGCCAGCGCAATGCGGTTGACCGCGTCGAAGCTCAGCCCCGAGGTGGGGCCAAAGAGCATGGCCGGGCGCAGGTCGTAATCAAAGCCAGCAATGGTGCGGGCGAAGAACTGCGCCTGCAGCCGCGCCTCGGCCTCGTCATCGGCGTTGAGATAGTGATAGAAGCCCAGCCGCAGGCCGGCGTCCTTCACGGCCTGTACCGCATCGCCGAGCCGTGCATCGGTGTAGTCCCGTCCTGCTGTGGCGCGCAGGATAGCTCCGCCGATACCGGAACTCTTGGCCTGCTCAAAATTGTAGCCCGTGGAAAATTCGTTGACCGTGATGCCCTGAAAGAGAATTTCGCCCGTTGCGGGCAAGGTTTTGGACATATCATCACACCCTTTCCTGCGGCGATTCTATGCGCTCGCTCTGCGTGTTAGCACGCTGGGCCCCGGCATAGCTTGGAGCAAGGCGGGCGCAGTCCCGCATCGAAAGGGGAGGGACGGATGAACGAGGATGTGCGCCTGCGGGTGATGCGGGCAGCAGAAACCATACTGGAGACCGGCGCAACGGTGCGCGCCTGCGCCGGAAAATTCGGCGTGAGCAAAACCACCATCCATAAGGACATGCGCCAGCGTCTGCCGCGGCTGGACAGCGCTCTCTTCAGGGCGGTGGACGCCGTGCTCAGGAGGAACCTGCAGGAGCGCCATCTGCGCGGCGGCGCGGCAACCCGGCGGAAATACCGTGGGGAAGAGGACGGCGGGGAGGAAACAGATTCATCCGTGCCGCAGCTTCCGGAATGAAAACGAGCCGCCTCCGAAGAGACGGCTCGGCGTATCGACAAAGGTCTCGCAGGACGGCCAGCAACTTCATAACGGGCAGCATGTCCGGCCGTGTTGGTTTTTTAAGAGGGCCTGGG
>JAUMYC010000106.1 GCA_030528845.1 Eubacteriales bacterium | reverse complement strand
TGACCGCCCAGCTCGTACATGGCGGCCTCAAAGGACAGGCGGGTACGGGTGGAGGGCTCAAAGAACAGGGTGGCCAGCTTTTTGCGGTCACACACATGGGCGAACCGGTCGGGATCGTCGATGATCTGGTTGGCCGTGTCGATCAGCCCCTGGATCTCTTCCACCGACAGGTCGGTGATACTGAACAGACTTCTCATGCGTTCGCTCCATTCACGGCCAGATAGGCCTTGATGCGGGCCACGTTTTCGGCATTGGCAGGGTCTTCTTCCAGATATTCGATGATGTCATAAACGTCTACGACAGAGTAGATGGGGAAGCCGAACTGCTCCTCGATCTCCTGCATGGCGCCCTTGTCGGTCTGCCCCTTTTCCTTGCGGTCCACCATGACGAAGGTGGCGGCAACCTTGACGTTTTCCAGAGAGGACAGGATGGCCATGCTCTCGCGGATGGCGGTGCCGGCGGTGATGACGTCTTCCACGATGACCACTTCTTCGCCGGCCTTGGGCACATAGCCCACGAACACGCCGCCTTCGCCGTGGTCCTTGACTTCCTTGCGGTTGAAGAAGAAGGGCATGTCGAGGCCTTCCTTGGACAGGGCGATGGAGGAGGAAACGGCGATGGAGATGCCCTTATAGGCCGGGCCGTAGAGCACGGTGCGCTTATTGCCGATCTTTTCGAGGTAGGCCTTGGCGTAGAATTCGCCCAGCTTGGCGATCTGGTCGCCGGTCTTGATGTCGCCCGCGTTGATGAAATAGGGGATCTTGCGGCCGGACTTGGCGGTGAAGTCACCGAACTTGAGGACGCCCGCGCCCTCGAGGAACTGGATAAATTCGCGCTTATATGCTTCCATGATGGCACACTCCTTCTTTGTTGGAGGCGGAGGGACGTCGGGGGCTGCTCGCCCCCGAACCCCTCGGCAAAGGGAATGATTCCCTTTGCAAACCTCAATATTGGGGTTATATTGCATTGTTGGCGTATGTTTCTGCCCCGATAGATGGGATCCTTAAGGGACAATGTCCCTTAAGCGGGAGTCCAGAGGGCAGCGCCCTCTGGCGTACTCCCCGCGTAAGCTCAGCAGAACTCGGCGACGCAGCGCTTGTAGGCAGCGACCGGGTCTTCCGCGGCGGTGATGGGACGGCCCACGACGATGAAGTTGGAGCCGATCTCCTTGGCCTTGGCGGGGGTGGTCACGCGCTTCTGATCGCCCACCGCGCCGTCGGCAAAGCGCACGCCGGGGGTGACGGTGCAGAAGTCGTCGCCGCAGTGCTCATGCACGATGCCGGCCTCCAGCGGAGAGCAGACGATGCCGTCCAGCCCGGCGGCCTTGGCGTTGGCGGCGTAATGCAGCACGGTCTCCTGCACCTTGCCGGGGATCTTGAGCTCTTCGTTCATGGTCTCCTCGGAGATGGAGGTGAGCATGGTCACGGCGATGAGCATGGGGCGGGTGCCGTCCGGGCGCATGAGGCCTTCGATGGCCGCTTCCATCATGGCCTTGCCGCCGCCGGCGTGCAGGTTGACCATGTCCACGTTCAGGCAGGAGAGGGAATGCATGGCCTTTTTCACCGTGTTGGGGATGTCGTGCAGCTTCAGATCAAGGAAGAGCTTGTGGCCGCGCTCCTTGAGCGTGCGCACGATGGACGGGCCTTCGGCGTAGAACAGCTCCATGCCGATCTTCAGGAACGGCTTTTCCTCTCCGAACTTGTCGAGGAAGGCGAGGGTGTCGGCGGCGCTGGCGAAATCGCAGGCGATGATAACGTCTCTGTTCATTGGTGTGCTCCTCCTATAATATCCTTCAGATTTTCGATGCGGTATTTTTCCATGGCGGCGGGCAGATCCTTCACGATCTTCTCGCACGCCCACGGGTCGACAAGGTTGGCCGCGCCCACCTGCACGGCAGTCGCGCCGGCGAGCATCATCTCGATGACCTGCTCGGCGGTCGAGACGCCGCCACAGCCCATGATGGGGATCTGCACGGCCTCATAGACCTGATAGATCATGCGGATGGCAATGGGGAAGATGGCGCCGCCGGACATGCCGCCGGTCTTATTGGCGAGGATGGGCCTGCGGATGCGCGGGTCGATGCGCATGCCCATGAGGGTGTTGATCAGGCAAAGTCCGTCCGCGCCGGCCGCCTCAACGGCCTTAGCGATGGACACGATGTCGGTCACGTTCGGGGAGAGCTTGACGATGACCGGCTTTTTGACGACGGCCTTGACGGCCTTGGTCACCTCGGCCGCGCCTTCGCACGTCACGCCGAAGGACATGCCGCCGCCGTGTACGTTCGGGCAGGAGATATTGACCTCCAGCCAGCCGACCTGCTCCTCCTTGTCCATCAGGGCGCAGGTGTTCACAAATTCTTCGAGCGCGAAGCCGGAAACATTGGCCACCATGGGCTTGTGGAAGACCTTCTTGAGCCTGGGCAGCTCGTTTGCGATGACCTTATGCACGCCGGGGTTCTGCAGCCCGACGCTGTTGAGCATGCCGCCCTCGCATTCGGCGATGCGCGGGGTGGCGTTGCCGAAGCGCTCGTTCCAGGTGGTGCCCTTGCAGGAGAAGGAGCCCAGAGTGTTGATGTCGTAGAGCTCGGCGAACTCGTAGCCATAGCCGAAGGTGCCGCTGGCGGGCACGATGGGGTTGGACATTTCGATGTCGCAGAGGGTTACGCGCGTGTCGGCCACAGGATCTCCTCCTTTTCCAGAACGGGGCCGTCGCGGCAGATGCGCTTATAGCCCGTCACAGTTTCGCAGCTGCAGCCCATGCACGCGCCGAAGCCGCAGCCCATGCGCTCTTCGAAGCTGTACTGGCCGGAAGTGGTGCTCTTGGCATGGATGGCTTTGAGCATCGGCTCCGGGCCGCAGGAATAGGTATAGGTGTATTCTTCGGGCATGGCCTCGGTCACGAAGCCCTGCACGCCCTCGGTGCCGTCCACGGTGGCGACGGAGACGGGCACGCCCAGCGCGCGCAGCTCCTCGGCATAGTAGACGTCGCGCTTGGAGCCAAAGCCCAGCGCAGCTGCGGGGTGCTTGCCCTCGGCGAGGAGCCGCTTGGCCAGCTGATAGAGCGGGGCCACGCCGCTGCCGCCGCCAAGGAGCAGCGGCCTGTCGCCGGATTTGGAGGTGTCATAGCCGTTGCCGAGGCCCGTGAGGATCATGATCGTGTCGCCCTCGGTCATCCCGGCCATTTTCTTCGTGCCCTCGCCCACGACCTTGTAGAGCAGCACGAGCTCGTCCTCGCTCGCGTCGCACACGGAGATGGGCCTGCGCAGATAGTTTCCTTCGATCTTCAGGTTGACGAACGTGCCGGGGCGCATGCAGTCCGCCGCCGGGCCGCTCAGGCGCATCTCATACATGAGATAGGCGATCTCGCGGTTGGAGCGCACGGTAAAGAGGCTGTCTTTCATGCCGTCCTCCTTGTGTATTGTGATGCCCGGGCGGCTGCCCGCCCGGGAGATGTATTGCTCAGCGGAGCGGGCGCTTGCGCCGCTCGCGCGTGTCGCCGGCATTTATGGCGGCGACGATCCATCAGTTACAGGATCAGCGGAGCGGGCGCTTGCGCCGCTCGCGCGTGTCGCCGGCATTTATGGCGGCGACGATCCATCATGCGTCGATGGTGGAGATGTTGATGGTGCTCTCCTCGAGGACGTCCAGTACGACCTTGACCGTATCGAGGGAGGAGAACAGCGCGATGTTGTTCTCGACCGCGAGGCGGCGGATCTCGGAGCCGTCGGCCACCTGATGCTCGGAGGAGATGTTGCGCGTGTTGATGACATAGGAGACGTAGCCCGCGCGCATGGAGTTGGGGATGTCGTCGCTGCCCTCGGAGATCTTGCACTTGATGCGCGTGCGGATGCCGTGCTCGCGCAGGAAGAGCGCCGTGCCCTCGGTGGCCTCGATATTGAAGCCCAGCTCATAGAAGCGCTGCACCAGCGGCAGGGCTTCTTCCTTGTCGTCGTGCGCCACGGACACGAGCACCGTGCCGTAGTTCTGCAGGGTCATGCCGGAGGCCTGCAGCGCCTTGTACATAGCGCGGTTGAGCGCGTCGTCATAGCCGATGGCCTCGCCGGTGGATTTCATTTCCGGGCTGAGGTAGGCGTCCAGACCGCGCAGTTTGGTGAAGGAGAAGACCGGCGCCTTGACATACCAGCGCTTTTTCTCCTCCGGATAGAGGTCGAACAGGCCCTGCTCCTTGAGCGTCTTGCCGAGGATGACGTTGGTGGCGATGTCGGCCAGAGAGTAGCCGGTGGACTTGGAGAGGAAGGGAACGGTGCGCGAGGAGCGCGGGTTCACTTCGATGACGAACACGTTCTCGTCCTTGTCCACGATGAACTGGATGTTGTACAGGCCCACGATGCCAAGGCCGATGCCCAGCTTCTTGGTGTATTCCAGGATCGTGCCCTTGACCTTGCCGGAGACGGAGAAGGAGGGATAGACGGAGATGGAATCGCCGGAGTGTACGCCCGTGCGCTCGACCAGCTCCATGATGCCGGCGACGAAGACGTCACGGCCGTCGCAGATGGCGTCGACTTCGAGCTCCTTGCCGCGGATGTAATGGTCGACCAGGACGGGGGCGTCTTCATCGAGCGCGGCGGCGTTCTTGAGATAGCGGCGCAGCTGCTCCTCGTTGGCGACGATCTGCATGGCGCGGCCGCCCAACACGAAGGAAGGGCGCACCAGCACCGGATAGCCGATCTCCTCGGCCGCCTGCACGCCGTCTTCGATCTTGGTCACGGCGCGGCCGGCCGGCTGCGGGATGTGCAGCTCGGAGAGCATTTTTTCGAAGGAATCGCGGTTTTCGGCGCGGTCGATGGCCTCGACGTCGGTGCCGATGATGGTCGCTCCGCGCTCCATGAGCGGGCGGGCGAGGTTGATGGCCGTCTGGCCGCCGAGGGAGGCGATGACGTCCGTCGCGTTTTCATACTCGAGCACGTTCATGACGTCCTCGGGCGTGAGCGGCTCGAAGTAGAGCTTGTCGGCGGTGGTATAGTCGGTGGAGACGGTCTCCGGGTTGTTGTTGATGATGATGGCCTCGCGCCCCGTCTCGCGGATGGCGCCGGCGGCGTGTACGGTGGAATAGTCGAACTCCACGCCTTGACCGATGCGGATGGGGCCGGCGCCGAGCACGACGACCTTTTCGCGCTCGTCGCGCAGGGCCTCGTTCTCGCCGGTGTAGGAGGAGTAGAAGTAGGGGATGTACGCGCCGGTGTGGCAGGTGTCCACCATGCGATAGACCGGAACGATGCCGTTTTCCTTGCGCAGCGCGCGCACGCTCAGCTCGTTCGAGCCGGTGTAGCGGGCGATGGCCCTGTCGCCGAAGCCGAGCTCTTTGGCGCGGCGCAGCACGGCCGGGTCGGTCGGCGCGGCGGCGAGCGCCTTTTCGGTGGAGACCATTTCCATCAGGCATTCCAGGAAGAGGCGGGTGATCTTCGTGATGGCGTGCGCGGTCTCGATATCGCCGCCGAGACGGAAGAACTGCGCCACGGCGAAGAGTGTGTCGTCGCGGAAGGTGCCCATGTAGGCCTTGAGCTCATCGAAGGAGAACTCGTCGAACTTGGGCATGTAGAGGTGGTGCACGCCGGTCTCGAGGGAGCGCACGGCCTTGAGCAGGCATTCGGAGAGGTTCGAGCCGATGGCCATAACCTCGCCCGTGGCCTTCATCTGCGTGCTCAGGTGGTTGTCCGCGTCGGCGAATTTATCGAAGGGGAAGCGCGGATACTTGGCCACGATGTAATCCAGCCTCGGCACGAAGGCCGCGGTGGTGTTGGCGATCGGGATCTCGTTCAGGCGCATGCCCATGGCGATCTTCGCGGTGACGCGCGCGATGGGATAGCCGGAGGCCTTGGAGGCCAGCGCGGAGGAGCGGCTCACGCGCGGGTTGACCTCGATGAGGAAGTATTCGCTGGTCTTGGGGTTGAGGGCAAACTGCACGTTGCAGCCGCCTTCGATCTGCAGCGCACGGATGATCTTGAGCGCGGAATTGCACAGCATGCTCTCGTCTTCCTTGGAGAGGGAGAGGATCGGGGCCACGACCACGCTGTCGCCGGTATGCACGCCCACGGGGTCGATGTTTTCCATGCCGCAGATCGGGATGGCGGTATCGGAGCCGTCGCGCATGACTTCGAACTCGATCTCCTTATAGCCCTTGACGCTCTTTTCGATGAGCACCTGATGCACGGGGCTGAGGCGGAAGGCGCCGCGGCCGATCTCCTCGAGCTCCTCTTCGTTGTCGGCAAAGCCGCCGCCGGTGCCGCCGAGGGTGAAGGCGGGGCGCAGGACGACCGGATAGCCGATCTCCTTGGCGGCCTGATGGGCCTCTTCAAGGGAATAGGTGATGCGGGAGGGGATGACCGGCTCGCCGATCTCCTCGCACAGCTCCTTGAACAGCTCGCGGTCTTCCGCGCGCTCGATGGACTCGCTCTTGGTGCCCAGCAGCTCCACGCCGCACTCGCGCAGCACGCCCTTCTTTTCCAGCTGCATGGCAAGGTTCAGGCCGGTCTGGCCGCCGATGCCGGGGATGATGGCGTCCGGGCGCTCGTAGCGCAGGATGCGGGCGACGTATTCGAGCGTGAGCGGCTCCATGTAGACCTTGTGGGCGATGGAGGTGTCGGTCATGATGGTGGCGGGGTTGGAGTTGACCAGGACGACCTCATAGCCCTCTTCCTTCAGGGCGAGGCAGGCCTGCGTGCCGGCGTAGTCAAACTCCGCCGCCTGGCCGATGACGATGGGGCCGGAGCCGATGATCATGACTTTTTTGATGTCTGTGCGCTTGGGCATGGGTGTTTCCCTCCTGCTTCATATGCGTTTGGTCGGTTCGTAAACTGTTATGGAAACCGGCGCGGGGCCGGGTTCATTCGCGGGTGAAGACTTCGTTTCCCTGATACACGGTACGCACGATGGCGCCCGTCTGCTTCCAGCCGGCAAAGGGAGTGGCGCGGCCCATGGAGAGGAAGGAGGCCGGGTCGACCTCGGTCTCGATGGAAGGATCGTAGACGGTGAAGGAGGCCTCTGCGCCCTCTTCGATGACGCCGCCGCCCAGGCCGAAGCGCTCGCGCGGGGCGGTGGTGAGCGCCTCGAGGACGCGCTGCATGGGCACGATGCCGGGCAGGACGAGGTGCGTGTAGAGCATGGGGAAGGCGGTCTCTATGCCGACGACGCCCATGGCGCTGCCGGAGAGGCCCCGTGCCTTTTCCTCGGCGGAATGGGGCGCGTGGTCGGTGGCGATGATGTCGATGGTGCCGTCCTTGAGGCCTTCGACCAGCGCGAGCCGGTCTTCCTCGGAGCGGATGGGCGGGTTCATCTTGAAGCGGCCGTCCTCCTGCAGCATCGAGTCATTCATGACGAGGTAATGCGGCGCGGTCTCGCAGGTCACGTTCACGCCCGCGGCCTTCGCCCGGCGGATGATCTCGACCGTTTCCTTGGTGGAGATGTGGCAGACGTGCCACGCGCAGCCGCTCTGGCCCAGCAGGCCGAGGTCGCGCTCCACGGGCTTCCATTCGCTCTCGGAGCTGATGCCCGCGTAGCCGTGTTCCGCGGCGAACGCGCCCTTGTGGATGCAGCCGCCCTGCTCGATGAGCGCGGGGTCTTCGCTGTGCGCGGCGATGACCTTGCCAAGGCGCGCGGCCTCGGCCATGGCCTCTTTGAGCAGCGCCGGGTCGTTCACGCCGGTGCCGTCGTCGGAGAAGCCCGCGACGTGCTGCGCCATGGAGGCGAGGTCGGCCAGCTCCCGGCCTGCGCGGTCCTTGGTGATCGTGCCGTAGGGCACGACCCGGATGCACGCGTCCTTTTCGATGGCGCTCAGCTGCGCGGCGAGCGTCTCGGCGCTGTCCGGCGCGGGGCTGAGGTTGGGCATGGTGCACACGGCGGTATAGCCGCCGGCCGCCGCCGCCAGAGAGCCCGTGCGGATCGTCTCTTTATACGAAAAACCCGGCTCACGGAAATGCACATGCACATCCGCAAAGCCGGGAAACACAAACAGGCCGGAGAGGGAAACTTCCCTGTCGGCTTTGTTCGACAGCTTGCCGATTTGGGCAAAGACGCCGTTTTCGACGGTAAAATCGACCTCGACGAAGCCTTCGCCGGTCCAGACCTTCGCACCCGTATAGGCCGTAGTCATGTGGTTTCCTCCTGTTTTGCAGCGTGTTGGGCTCGGATATAAAAAATATCCCCATCGGAACAGCCCGACAGGGATTTGCATGCGTAAAAAAACGCGCGAAAGCACACGGGCAAACCCCTTGGGCATACGCGGTTATGCAAACCTTGCCGGCATCTCTGTACCGAACTTAAAGGCCGTTGTTGCGCGCCGCCGCCTTCTCGTTTGCGACGGCCCTTATCCGATATTTTACCCCTCCCGGGCGCTCGTGTCAACCGCTTCCGCCTTATTTAACAGGGCGCGCTTTGGGGTGCGGGAGGCGTTCCTTTGCGGGGGCGTGGCGCGCCCGTCGATCAGGACTTTGGTCGCCGATAATAGCTCCGAGGCATTCCCCGGGGGGGGCGTGGTGTGCTATAATGCGCCATGGGAGAAAGCGCAGCCGCGCGCCCCCGCAAAAAAGAAAAAACGCCAAAAAACGAAGAA
>JAUMYC010000349.1 GCA_030528845.1 Eubacteriales bacterium | reverse complement strand
AGCAGAAACAGCAGCCGGCTGCCGTCAAGGCCGGGAATCGGCAAGAGATTCATCACGCCAAGATTGACGCTGATGAGCGCCAGCAGCTCCAGATAGATATCCAGACCGCCCTGGCGCGTCACCTCCTGAATGACGTAGACCGTACCGACCGGGCCGGTGACGTCGGAGACGCCCTCGCCCGTGAAGATCAGATTTTTAAACGTCTTGGCGATCAGCTGCGCGCTCTCGATGTTGTAGCTCACAGAAAACGGCAGGCTCTGCGCAAGCGATACGCGCATGCGCTCCTGCGCAAAGGTAAAGCCCGCGCGATAGCGCTCGTATTCCTCGTCATAAAACGGCGTGACGATGATCTGCTCCAGCTGTCCGCCGCGGTCGACCGTGAGCGTGACCGGCATGCCCTGCGACTGGGCAATCGCATTGAGCGCGTTCATCGTGTCGCCCTCGATATCAAGCCCATTGACGGCCAGCAGCTCGTCGCCCACAAGCAGTCCCGCCTGCGCGGCGTTGGGCTCCACCGCCTCAACGCGCGGCACGACGCCATAAATACCGATCGCGCTCAGGTAGACCGCAATCACCACAAACGCCACGACCGCTGCACACGGTTACGAATCTCTTCCACACCGCCTGATTGCCGAACGCGCGCGGATCAGGGTCGTCGTGATCCTCGCCGTAAAACTGGCAGAAACCTCCGATAGGCAGCAGCCGCAGCGAAAAGCGCGTGCCCCGCTTATTTTCCCATTTCAAAAGCAGCGGGCCCATGCCCATGGCAAACTCCTGCACCTCAATGCCGCATGCGCGCGCCGCCCAGTAATGCCCGGCTTCATGCGCAATGATCAACACACCCAGCAGCAAAAGCGCCAAGATTACATACATGTGTCTCGTCCATCTCCCTAATTCTTATACGGCAAAGCGGCTCGTTTTCAGCAGCTCCTTCGCCTTGGCGCGCGCCGCCAGATCGCTTTCAAAGACCTGATCAAGCGTCGCATGATGCACAACCGGCACGGCATGCATCGTCTCCTCCACGAGCTGGGCAATCTGGCCAAAGCGGATGCGGTCGTGAAGGAATGCATCGACGGCGATCTCGTTGGCGCCATTGAGAATGGCGCTCATCGTGCCGCCCTCGCGCAGCGCCTCATACGCAAGCCCAAGCCCCGGGAAGCGCTCAAGATCCGGCCGCTCAAAGGTCAGCGCCTTCATCGCCGCAAAGTCAAGCGGCTTGCCGCCCGTAGGCAGGCGCTGCGGCCAGCCCATGGCATAGAGAATCGGCAGGCGCATATCCGGCGTGCCCAGCTGGGCCATCACCGCGCCGTCCTCAAACTCGACCATAGAGTGTATGACGCTCTGCGGATGAATCAGCACATCGATCTTCTCCGCCGGCATATCAAACAGCCAGCGCGCCTCGATGACCTCCAGCGCCTTATTGAGCATGGACGCCGAATCGATCGTGATCTTTCGGCCCATGTTCCAGTTCGGGTGCTTGAGCGCCTGCTCCTTCGTCGCCAGATAGATATCCTCTTTGTTCCATGTGCGGAACGGGCCGCCGCTGGCCGTGAGGATCAGCCTCTGCGGCTTGTTGGGGCCGGCGCCCTGCAGGCACTGGAAGATCGCGCTGTGCTCGCTGTCCACGGGCAGCAGCGGCTGACCGGCCGCTTTTGCAGCCTGCGTCACCAGTTCGCCGCCGGCGACGAGGGGCTCCTTGTTGGCCAGCAGCACGCGCTTGCCGCAGCGAAGCGTTTCCATGACGGCGGCAAGACCCGCGACGCCCACAACGCTGACGAGCACGTCGTCCGCGTCGCATTCGCGCGCCACGCGCAGCAGCACATCCTCGCCAAACATCCACTGGCAGGCGTTTTTGATATCTTCGGGAATTGCCTTAGGCTCCACCGTCAGCGCCGCAATCTGCGGACGGAAGGCGCGAACCTGCTCAAAGAGCTTTTCGGCGGAAGAATGAGCAACGATCGCCGTGACCGTGAAGCGGTCGCTGTGGCGCGCAGCAACGTCCAGCGCCTGCGT
>JAUMYC010000005.1 GCA_030528845.1 Eubacteriales bacterium | reverse complement strand
AGGGGCTCTGCCCCTGCATCCCGCTGCGCCTTCGCTGACGCTTAGGCGCCTATGCAGGGGCTGCGCCCCTGCACCCCGATGAAGGACTGTTTCTATAAGAAAGAAGGGAAGAAAATGCGATTTACGATCGTTGGCTCGGGCGGCTGCTGCGCGCTGCCGAGGCCGGGCTGTTTCTGTAGAATTTGCAAGGAAGCCCGCGAAAAAGGCGCGCCCTATGCGCGCTTTGGCCCGGCGCTGTACTGCCATGAAGCGAAAACGCTCGTCGACACGCCGGAGGATATCACGCCCGCGCTGAATCACAGCCGCGTGCCGGAGGTGGACCGGGTGGTCTATACGCATCCCGACCCGGATCATACGATGGGCATGCGCGTGTTTGAACAGCTGCGGCTGGACTGGGAAGCGGCCGCGCGCGGCGTGAAGCCTGGAAATCCCATCGGCGTATACGCACTGCCGGGATGCAGGGAAATATTGATGAAGGCCGGCGCGGGCTACGGCTCGTCCTTGGAATACTACGGGCAGATGGGCCTGATCGAAATGAAAGAGGAAGAGCAGTTTTCCGAAGGCGGCGTGCGCGTTTCGCTGGTGCGGACGCCGGAGAACGCGCGCGTAGCGGCGGTGCTGTTTGAGGAAGGCGGAAAGAAGCTGGTCTATGCGCCGTGCGACTGCAGGCCCTTCCCGCAGGACGAGCAGCTGAAAAACGCGGACGTGCTGGTGCTGGGCAACACTATTCACGGCTCGAAATGGAAAACGGAGCAGCCCATCGGCTTTTATGCGGAGCGGTTCGGCCTGTTCACGCGGGAGGAGGCCGCGGCCCTTGCGCGGGAAATGGGCGCAAAGCAGCTGGTGTTCACCCATCTGGAGGAGGACTGGGGGCTTTCGCACGACGAATACAGGGCGCTCGAGGACGGTTATATTCGCTTTGCCTTCGACGGCATGGAGATCGAGGTTTGACGGCGATGATTTGTTAAGGAATTTAACTTGACTTGCGGGCTGTCAGAATTTATGATAAGAGCGTTGGCGATGAACGGGAAGAGTACCCTGCGCAATGCCTCAAGAGAGCGGCCCGTATGGTGGAAGGGCTGCGGCGGAGCACATGGGGAAGGACAGCCCGCGAGCCTCTGCGGAGACGCAGCGCCTGTCCTGCGATAGAGGGACGCAAACGAGCAATAAGCCGGGTGGCACCGCGAAGCGCCTTTCGCCCCAGCAAACGGGGGAGAAAGGCGTGTTTTTACATTTCGGGGGACTTTGTCCCCTGCCCCCCTGCCGGGAAGAACAACTCCCTTGGCTGAGCGTTTCTTTTTGAAGAGGTGCGGAGAAACCCCTGTTCTTTTTCAAAAGAAAAGGGTCCTGCGCGAAAAAAGAAGTATAGAGAGATAAGGAGAGATACACCATGGTACAGTCCAGAACGCATAATTGCGGACAGCTCCGCATCGAAAACTGCGGCGAGCAGGTCACTCTGGCCGGCTGGATGGAAAACGTCCGCTCCGTCGGCAGCAACCTCGCCTTTGTCATCCTGCGCGATTTCTACGGCACGACCCAGCTGGTCGTGGAAGACGAAGAGATGATCGCTCAGATCAGGGCGCTGAATAAGGAGACGACCATCTCCGTGACCGGCACGGTGCGCGAGCGCTCCTCCAAGAACCCTTCTCTGCCCACCGGCGAGATCGAAGTGGTGCCGGAGAGCTTCAAGGTGCTGGGCAAGAGCCGCTATAACGAGCTGCCCTTTGAGATCAACCGCAGCCGCGAGGCCGACGAGACCCTGCGCCTGAAGTATCGCTATCTCGACCTGCGCAACCCCGAGGTGAAGAACAATATCGTGCTGCGCTGCAACGTGGTCGCGGCGCTGCGCAAGGCCATGATGGAGCATGATTTCCTCGAGATCACCACCCCCATCCTGACAGCCTCCTCTCCCGAAGGCGCGCGCGACTATCTCGTGCCCGCCCGCAAGCACCCCGGCAAGTTCTATGCCCTGCCGCAGGCTCCGCAGCAGTTCAAGCAGCTGCTCATGACCTCCGGCTTCGACCGCTACTTCCAGATCGCTCCCTGCTTCCGCGACGAAGACGCGCGCGGCGACCGCAGCCCGGGCGAGTTCTATCAGCTGGATATGGAAATGTCCTTCGCCACGCAGGACGACGTCTTCGGCGTGATCGAGGACGTGCTGCCGCCCATCTTCGCCAAATTCGGCACCTACAACATCGCCTCCGAAGCGCCCTTCAAGCGCATCGCCTACAACGACGCGCTGGACCTCTACGGCTCCGACAAGCCCGACCTGCGCATCGACCTGATCGTGCAGGATATGACCGCGCTGGTGCAGGGCAGCGAGTTCGCTCCCTTTGCCGAGGGCAACACCGTCAAGGCCGTGGTCGTTTCCGGCTGCGATATGACCCGCAAGCAGATCGACAAGCTCTGCTCCGACGTGGAAGTGCAGGCCGGCGTGAAGCCCTACTGGTTCCGCGTGGAAAAGGACGGCTCCTTCGTGGGCGGCATCTCCAAGTTCCTGGCCGAAAAGAACGCCGAGATCACCGGGGCGCTGGGCCTCACGCCCGGCTGCTTCGTGGGCGTTTCCGCGGGCAAGAAGCGCGAGGCGCAGAAGACCGCCGGCGCGCTGCGCAAGCTGCTCGGCGCTGCCGTTCCGGGCCATATGGACAAGGAAAAGTACGAATTCTGCTGGATCGTGGACTTCCCGATGTACGAGATCGGCGAGGAGAGCGGCGAGCTGGAATTCTGCCACAACCCCTTCTCC
The DNA here is from genome assembly GCA_030528845.1 of Eubacteriales bacterium. The sequence goes on along the minus strand of JAUMYC010000005.1, from coordinate 25,681 downwards.
ATGCCCATGGGCGAGGGCGAGATCCTCGACAAGGCCATCGCCGGCGAGGTCGACCCGCTCTCCATCAACGCATGGCAGTATGACCTCGTCTGCAACGGCGTGGAGCTCTCCTCCGGCGCCGTGCGAAACCACGACCCGGAGATCATGGTCAAGGCCTTCTCCCTCGTGCGTCTGGGCGAGGAGGACGTAAAGGCCAAGTTCCCGGCCATGTACAACGCCTTCTGCTACGGCGCGCCGCCGCATGCGGGCATCGCTCCCGGCGTGGACCGCATGGTCATGCTGCTGGCGGGCGAGGAGTCCATCCGCGAGATCATCCCCTTCCCGATGAACAAGAACGCGCAGGATATCATGATGGACGCGCCCTCCGCCGTGACGCAGAAGCAGCTGGATGAGCTGCACATCGCGTGCGTGCCGGTGGAAGAGGGCAAGTGATCCCGCCGAAAAGGATGATTCATCCCGCCCGGTGCTGGGTATACTCTATAAGATGAAAAGGAGGGCGCAGCATGAAGCAGACGGCACAGGTCATTGTCAGAGACGGTCGGCTCGTAGGGCGGGTGGAACGCCCCGAGGCCTGCATGAAATGCCGCGCCTGTGACTATGGCCTCAATGCAGAGACGATCGTGGAGCTGCCCAAGGGCAGCTGGCAGGAGGGAGATCTGGTAGAACTGGATCTGGAGCGCGGCAGGCTTTCCAAGGCTTCGCTCTGGGCCTACGGCGTGCCCCTTGCAGGGCTGCTGGCCGGGCTCGTGCTCGGCGGAGCGCTGGGCGTGGGCGAGCTGTGGCAGGCGGCGCTCGGGCTGCTCGGCGCGCTGGCGGGCTTTGGAGTTTTGCGGCTGATGGAACCGCGCCTGCGCGGCTATCGTCCAAAGATCACCCCCTGTGCCATGAATTGGAAAGGAGAAGATGAAGATGGCTGAAGTGAAGCATTTTACAATGGAAGATATCAACGCGCTGGATGAAAAGGAGTTCGCTCTGGTGGATTTCTGGGCGACGTGGTGCGGCCCGTGCCGCATGATGGCCCCGGAGCTGGATAAAGTGGCCGAGCATTACGGCGAGAAGCTGTGCGTGGGCAAGATCGATATCGACGAGCACGAGCAGGCCGCCGCGCGCTACGAGGTGACCTCCATCCCTACGATGATCCTCTTCAATCATGGCGAGCCCGTCGCGCGCATTGTGGGCGCGGTGCCCGCCGCCAAGCTCATCGCTGCGATCGACAAGGCGTTTGTCGAGGCGCGCGTCGTGGGCTGAGCCCCGTTTTTCCCTGTACATCACAGGCCCCTTCCTTCGCCGACGCGGAAGAAGGGGCCTGCTTTTGCGCGCGCAGGGAACTTATTGCGCGGCCGGGGCGTCTGTGTTAAAGTATGGAAACGCCGGAACAGAATGCACAAAGGCGTGATATACTATAAAATGCATGGATGTGCGCGTGCGCGGCCCCGGGCCGCATATGCGCGCGGAGCGGGCCTGTGCGCCCGGTTGGAAACAGCTATTCGCGCCGGCATGCCTGTCGGCGCTTTTTCTCTGATATATAGTGCCGCAAGGGGAAGGGCCCCGTGCGGTAAAACCATCTATATTTGGAGAAGGAAGGAGGAACCAAATGGCAAAAAGCAAGAAAAAGAAGGCGCCGAAGCTGCGCGTGATCCCGCTGGGAGGCCTCGGAGAGATCGGCAAGAACATGACGGTGTTCGAATATGAAGACGATATCATCGTGGTGGATATGGGCTCGATCTTCCCCAAGGACGACATGCCCGGCATCGATCTTGTCATCCCGGATATCACCTATCTGATGAAAAATGCCGACAGGATCCGCGGCTATGTGCTCACGCACGGCCATGAGGATCACATCGGCGCGTCCCCCTATATCCTCAGCGAGGTGCCCGCGCCCGTTTACGGCACCAAGCTCACGCTCGCCTTTGTGGAGCATAAGCTCAAGGAGCACCGCATGGACGATATCGACCTGCATGTGGTCGCCGCCGGAGACAGAGTGCGCATCGGCTGCTTCGAGGTCGAATTCATCCGCGTGAGCCATTCCATCGCCGGGGCCGTGGCCGTGGCGATCCACTCTCCCGCAGGCACGGTCGTGCATTCGGGCGATTTCAAGGTCGACTTCACCCCCATCGAGGGCGAGGGCATGGACTTTGGCCGTCTGGCGCAGCTGGGCAGCGAGGGCGTCATGCTGCTGATGTGCGAATCCACAAACGTCGAAAAGGCCGGCTACACCATGAGCGAGAAGCGCGTGGGCGAGACGTTCATGAACCTGTTCCATCAGGCCGACGGGCGCATCATCATCTCCATGTTCGCCAGCAATATCCACCGCATCCAGTCCGTGGTGGACGCCGCCGTGCGCTTCAACCGCAAGGTGTGCCTCGTGGGCCGCAGCATGATCAACAACACCAAGATCGCCATGAATCTGGGCCTTCTGCGCATCCCGGAGGGCAGACTGCTGAACGTGGACGAGATCGACCGCTACGAAGACAACGAGCTGGTCGTCATCACCACGGGCAGCCAGGGCGAGCCCATGTCCGGCCTGAGCCGCATGGCCTTTGCAGAACACAGAAAGCTGGAGATCAAGGCGACGGACATGGTCATCATCTCCGCCCATCCCATCCCCGGCAACGAAAAGAGCGTATACCGCATCATCAACCAGCTCGTCTCCACCGGAGCGAACGTGGTCTATGAAAAAATGGCCGAGGTGCACGTCTCCGGCCACGCCTGTCAGGAAGAGCTCAAGCTCATGCACGCGCTGGTCAGGCCCAAGTATTTCATCCCCGTACACGGCGAGACGCGCCATCTGCATCAGCACGCGCGCCTTGCGCAGGAGATGGGCATGGACGAAAAGAACGTGCGCATCGCCTCCATCGGCCAGATGATCGACGTGAGCGCGGACAAGATGGTGCTGGCGGGCACTGTGCCCTCCGGTGCGGTGCTCATCGACGGCCTCGGCGTCGGCGACATCCGCGAGGGCGTGCTGCGCGACAGAAAGCACCTCTCGCAGGACGGCATGCTCATCGTGGTCGTGGCGGTGGACAGCGCCAGCGGCATGGTCGTGTCCGGGCCGGACGTCATCAGCCGCGGCCTGGTCTATACGCACGAGGCGGAAGAGCTGGTCGAGGGCGTGCGCTGCACGGCAAGGGCGACCATGGCCGGCTTCGGCCCGCTCGAGCCCGGCGAATGGGGCAGCTTCAAAAATCAGATGCGCGTGGCGATCCAAAAATTCGTTTTTGATACCATAAAGCGCAACCCGATGGTGCTGCCGATCGTCGTAGAAGTGGAATCGGAAGGCCGCAGCTGAAACGGCGGCCGGAGCGGAGGAAAAACCATGACCAATATTTACGACCAGGCGCACGCGCTCGCCGCGGCGCTCAAGCAGACAGAGGAATATAAGGAATTTCAGCGGCTCAACGACGTCGCCCGTGCGGACGACACCAACCGCGCGCTCATGGATGAATACAAGCGGCTGCAGTTCCGCATGCAGGCCATGTTCGCCTCCGGCGAGCGCATGGAGGAGGACGAGCTCAAGCGCCTGCAGCAGATCGGCTCGCTTTTGCAGTTCAATCAGGACGCGAGCGCGGCCATGCTGGCCGAGATGCGCTTTCAGCGCGTGATCGCCGATATCTACAAGATCATCGCCGAAGCGGCGGGGATCGATCTGGACATGCTCCGCTGACGAACGGAGGCTGCCATGGCGAAAAAGAACGAAAAAAAGCGCCGCCCGGCCGACAGAAGGCTGCAGGAGAAGCGCTATACGGAAAAGACGCTCCGGGAGGACAGGGAGTACGGCCTCTATTGGTACGCATGGCTGTGGAAGGTCATCCGCCCGGTCATGGTGCTGCTGTGCTCGCTGATCATCGTGTGCGGCCTGGTCTCCATGGGCTGGAACAAGGTCTACGGCGAGTTTCTCAGCCCTGTGGACGAGACGGCGCAGCAGACGAGCGAGTTTGTCATCGAGTCCGGCTCGTCCGTGTCCACCATCGGCAGCCATCTCTATGAGCAGGGCTACCTGCGCAACAAGGGCATCTTCAAGTATATCATTCAGTTTCGCGGGCTGACCAATTCCATCCAGTACGGCTCCTATCAGCTCTCCCCGGCCATGAACGTGATGGAGATCATCGAGGTGCTCTCCTCCGGCAGCGTCACCACCGAGCGCACGATCACGATCATCCCCGGCTGGTCGGTCGAGGATATCGCGGCGTATCTGGTGGAGATCGGCGCGCTCGAGGACGAGCGGGAATTCCTGGAGCTGTGCAACCGCCCGGGCGAGTTCATCGACGGGAGCTACGCCCTGCAGATGGCCGACGAGGCCGGCTTTGAGGGCAGGCTCTATGCGCTCGAGGGCTATCTCGCGCCCGATACCTATCAGGTCTTCCTCAATGCCGACGCTGAGGATATCATCGAAAAGCTGCTCGGCCAGACGGACAAGGTCATCGACAGGCTGATCTATTCGCAGGAGGAAGCGCAGATCGCCTACGACGAAAACGGAAATATCATCGAAGTGGTGGACGAAACGCCCAAGTACGAGACGAAGCTCGATCAGGAGCAGACCCTCGTCCTCGCTTCCATCATCGAACGCGAGGCGGGCAAAAAAGAGGATTACGCCAAGGTCTCCGCGGTGTTCCACAACCGCCTGAACAACGGCATCAAGCTCGAATCCGACGCCACGATCACTTATGCGCTGGGCATCGACCAGCTCGCCCTCTCCGGCACGGAGCTGAGTCTGGATTCGCCCTACAACAGCTATACCCACGGCGGCCTGCCTCCGGGGCCCATCTGCAACCCCTCCGCGGCGGCCATCGAAGCGGCGCTTTATCCGGACCTTGCGTATCTTGAGCAGGGCTACATGTACTTCTGCTCCAAGGAGCCCGAGAGCGGCGAGCTCGCCTTTGCGATCACTCTTGAAGAGCACGAGCGCAACGTGGAAAAATACCGGCCCAGCTGGATCGAATACGACCGGCTCAGGGCGCTCGAGGCGCAGGGCTGAACCAAGCAGACAACAGAACAAAAGCGGCCTCCTTCCTGCGAAGGAGGCCGCTTTTTTGCGCAAATATCGTTTTTATGCGGCGGCGGGTTCGGAAGCGGCATGCTTTTTGCGCAGCCTGCGCATCACGCGCAGATAGCCCGGCACGAGGAAGAGATCGGCCGCGAGCCATGCGGCGGCGTTGGCAAAGCAGGCCCCGCGGAAGCCGAATGCCGGCACGAGCACGAAGGCCACCAGCATACGCGCGAACATCTCGAACACGCCCGCGAACAGCGCGAAGTTCGAGAAGCCCAGCCCCTGAATGGTCATGCGCACGATGTTGACGAACGCGAGCAGGAACGAGGTGGCCGAGTTGACGATGAGGAAGAAATGCACGTTGTCGAGGATGGCCGTCTCGGCGGCGTCCACAAAAAGCAGAGAGAGGCTGCGCCCGAAAAAGACCATGATGAAGATGGTCAGAAACGCATAGGAGCACATGATCGTAAGGGAGCTGCGCATGCCCTTGCCGATGCGCTCGAGCTTGTTCGCCCCGAGATTCTGGCCGGAATACGTGGCCATGGCCGAGCCCATGCTGTCGTGCGCCATGTTGAAGAGCATCGCGATCTTTCCGGCGGCGGTCATGGAGGCCACGGCCACGGAGCCGAGCGAATTGACCGCGCTGGAGAGGACGACGGAGCCGATGGCCGTGATGGAGAACTGCAGGCCCATGGGCACGCCCATGGAAGCGAGCCGCTTGAGATGCGGAAGGCTGGGCTGCCACTGCTCTCCCTGCACGTGCAGGATGGGCAGGCTGCGCACCATATAGACCACGCACAGCACGCCGGAGACGAGCTGGGAGATGACCGTGGCGACGGACGCGCCCATAACGCCCATTTTGAACACGATGATGAAGAGAAGATCCAGGGCGACGTTGAGCACCGAGGAGAAGATCAGAAAATACAGCGGGCGGCGGCTGTCGCCCAGCGCGCGCATGATGGAGGAGGCGACGTTGTAGAGGACCGTGGCCGGGATGCCAAGGAGGATCACGGTGAAATAGCGGTCGGCGTCGTCGAGGATGTTGGCGGGCGTGTTCATCAGGCTGAGGATGCGGCGGCAGTTGAGTGAGGTGACCAGAGTGATCACGACGGCCATTACCGCGCCCATGTAGATGCTGTTGGCCACATAGCGCCGCAGGTTCGGCACGTCCTGCGCGCCGAAGCGCTGGGCGATGGGGATGGTCATGCCCGCGCCGGTGCCGTTGCAGAAGCCGATGACCAGAAAGTTGACCGAGCCGCAGCAGCCCACGGCGGCGAGCGCGTCCACGCCCAGATACTGGCCGACGATGATGGAATCGACCATGGCGTAGAGCTGCTGGAAGATGGAGCCGCAGATGAGCGGCAGGGCAAAGGCGACCAACAGCCGCGTGGGGTTTCCCTGCGTCATGTCCCTTGTGTTTGTGCTCAATTTTTTTCACGCTTTCTGTTTGTGAATGGACCGCATACAGTATAGTGAAAAAAGCAGCGGCATACAAGCGCGCGGGGAAGAATTTACGCGGATGAAGCACGAAAAGCTTTATGCGACGGGAAAGCAGACGAAAGAGCGCCCCTCGGCGGGGAGAGTCAGGTCGAAGGCCGCGGCGGCCATGGAGAGCCCCTCCCGCGCAAGAAAGGCAAGCCCCTGCCGGAACGCTTCGGCGGGATCGCCCCGCACGGGGACGAGCGCCATCGAAAAGGCGGGCACATCCCATTTTGCCCAGCCCTCCGGCACGGGCGCGTCCGGCGCGCATTCGGCCCCGGCCAGATACAGCCCGCGGCTGAAATCGTCCTCCCACGGCCGCAGAGAGCGGCCCATGTCGCTCATCAGGCCCCAGAGCCGCAGCGGCGCGCCGTTTTCCGCGCAGAGCACATGCGGCGCGATCTCGGCGTACTGCGCGTTGGCCTCCTGCCAGAGGCGTTCGATGAAGCCCGCGCCCTCCTGCGTGGAGCCCTCGCGCCCGAGCACGCTGAAGGCGGGGAAACGGCGGATCTCAATGGACATGATCTGTTCCTCCTTTGCGTTGTTCCGATCGCATTATAGCACGTTTTTTCACATAAAAGCCCGCTTTTCGTTGCACAGGTTTGTCGGCAGGGACATAAAGAGGGGATAGTATATCAAATTATCAGATAATGCTGCCTGTGGTTTGCAATTGCAAAGAAATTGCGATATAATATCTGGATATCGGAATATCCTGCCCTGCGGGGCTTTTTTGCAGAACCGGAGGCAACGAGAATATATGACGAAACAACTGATGCTGGGCAACGAGGCCATCGCCCGGGGCGCATGGGAGGCGGGCGTGCGGCTCGTTTCTTCCTATCCGGGCACTCCCTCTACGGAGATCACGGAATATGCCGCGAAATACCCGGAGATCTACGCGGAATGGGCCGCGAACGAAAAGGTGGCGCTGGAGGTGTGCGCGGGCGCGGCGATGGGCGGCGCGCGCACGATGTGCTGCATGAAGCATGTGGGCGTGAACGTGGCGGCGGACCCGCTCTACACGCTCTCCTATACCGGCGTGAACGCGGGCCTCGTGCTCGTAGCGGCGGACGACCCGGGCATGCACTCCTCTCAGAACGAGCAGGACAGCCGCATGCATGCGCGCGCGGCGCAGGTGCCCATGCTCGAGCCCGCCGACAGCGCGGAATGTCTGGAATTTACGAAATATGCCTTTGACCTGAGCGAGCGGTACGACTGCCCGGTCCTGCTGCGCACGACCACGCGCATCGCGCATGCGCGCTCGCTGGCCGAATGCGGCGAACGGGAAGAAGCGCCCGTGCGCGCCTATGCAAAGGACGCGGCCAAATGGGTCATGATGCCCGCGAACGCGCGCGGAAGGCACCCCGTGGTGGAGGCGCGCATGGACGCGATCGCCGCGGCGCAGCTGCCCGTGAACAGGACGGAGATGCGCTCGGAAAAGACGGGCGTGATCTGCTCCGGCGCGGTCTATCAATATGTACGGGAGGCGCTGCCGGAGGCGAGCGTGCTCAAGCTCGGGCTGGTCAACCCGCTGCCCAGAGCCTTGATCGAAGAATTTGCCGGAAGGGTCGAAGAGCTGTATGTCATCGAAGAGCTCGAGCCCGTGATCGAGGAGCAGATCCGCTCCTGGGGCGTCGCCTGCCGCGGCAAGGAGCTCACCGGCAAGCAGGGCGAGCTCTCCGTGCGCAAGCTCCGTGCGATCTTCGGCATGGAAAATCCGGAAGCGCTCGAGCCGGAGCCGATGCCCGCGCGCCCGCCGGTGCTCTGCCCGGGCTGCCCGCACAGGGGCGTGTTCGCGGTGCTCTCCAAGCTCAAATGCACCGTGGCGGGGGACATCGGCTGCTACACGCTGGGCGCGACGCCGCCCCTTTCCGCCGAGGACACCTGCCTGTGCATGGGCGCGTCCGTCGGCATGGCGCAGGGCTTCTCCCGCGCACGCCAATGGGCGGGTGAAACGGGACGCGAGCTGGTCGGCGTGATCGGCGACAGCACCTTCCTGCATTCGGGCGTGACTTCCCTGCTCAGCGCGGCTTATAACCGCGCGGACATCACGCTGATCATCCTTGACAACACCACCACCGGCATGACCGGGCATCAGCCGAACCCGGCCACCGGCTTTGATATCCACGGCGAACCCACCACGCGCATCGATCTGGAGGCGCTCTGCCGCGCCTGCGGCGCCGCGAGCGTGCAGGTCGTCGCGGCGGACGAAATGGCGCAGGTGGAAAAGGCCGTGCGCGCCGGCATGGCCGAGACGGGCGTTTCGGTCGTCATCGCGCGCAAGCCCTGCGCCCTGCTGGACAAAAAGAGCCGCAAAGCGCCGCTGCGCGTCGACGCGCAGGCCTGCCGCAGCTGCAGGATGTGCATGAAGCTGGGCTGCCCGGCCATTTCCATGCAAAACGGCAAGGCGTCCATCGACCCGAGCCTGTGCGTGGGCTGCGGCCTGTGCAAACAGTCGTGCGCCTTTGGCGCCATCGGCGAAAGGGAGGGTGAATGAGCGATATGAACGGCATGGAAAACACCTCCATCGTCATCGTTGGCGTCGGCGGACAGGGCACGCTGCTGGCCAGCCGCATCCTCGGCGCGCTCGCCGTGCAGAAGGGCTGGAACGTGAAGGTGAGCGAGGTACACGGCATGGCCCAGCGCGGCGGCACGGTCATCACCTTCGTGCGCATGGGAGACGTGGCCGTCAGCCCGCTCATCGAGGCGGGCGGGGCGGATTATATCCTCGCCTTTGAGGAAATGGAAGCGGCGCGCGCGCTGCCCTATCTCAAAAAGGGCGGGCGGATCATCGCCAACACGCAGCAGATCATGCCCATGAGCGTGGTCACGGGCGCGGCGCAGTATCCGCAGGATCTCTCCGCGCGCATCGCAGGCAAGGCGCAGTGCACGCTCATGGACGCGTATTCTCTGGCCGAGGAAGCCGGCGAACAGCGCGCGGTGAACCTCGTGCTGCTCGGGGCGCTGTGCGCGCTCACGGGCTCGGACAGGCGCGAATGGGAAGAGGCGATCGCCTCCTGCGTGCCGCAGAGGCTGCTCGCGGTCAACCTGCGCGCGTTCGGGCTGGGCGCGGCGCATGCCGCCGAAAGTCCGGCACATTGATCTTTCACGAACCCGAAGAATAAAGAGGCGAAAATAGAATGGCGAAGAAGCATATCATCTGGAACCACGAGGCGGAATGCATGGACAGGGGGCAGCTGCGCGAGCTGCAGGAGGCAAAGCTGCGCAGGACGGTGCAGCGCATGTATGAAAACGTGCCGCTGTATCGCAGCCGCATGCAGGAGAAGGGTATCGAGCCCGGCGACATCCGCGGGCTGGACGACCTCAGACACCTGCCCTTTATCGACAAGCCCGACCTGCGCGACGAATTCCCCTGCGGGCTGTTCTCCGCGCCCAAGAGCGAGATCGTGCGCATACACGGCTCCTCCGGCACGACGGGCAAGCCCGTGCTCGCCGGCTATACGCAGTCCGACATCGACCTGTGGAGCGAGTGCATGGCGCGCACGCTGACGGCCTGCGGCACGACCAAAGAGGACATCGTGCAGATCGCCTACGGCTACGGCCTGTTCACCGGCGGTCTGGGCGCGCATCAGGGCGCGAGCCTCATCGGCGCGATGACCGTGCCCATGTCCAGCGGCAACACCGCCCGCCAGATCATGATGATGAACGAGCTGCGCGCGAGCATTCTGTGCTGCACGCCCTCCTATGCGCTGCATCTGGGCGAGACGATGGAAGAGATGGGCCTCAAGCCCGGAGACATCCCGCTGCGCGCGGCCGCGCTGGGCGCAGAGCCCTGGAGCGAGGAGATGCGCAGCCGCATCGAAGCGCTGCTGGGCATCGAGGCGATCGACATCTACGGCCTGACGGAGATCTGCGGCCCGGGCGTCTCGTTTGAATGTCTGGAAAAGCAGGGCATGCATATCAACGAGGACTATTTCATCGCCGAGATCATCGACCCGGATACCCTCGAGCCGCTGCCCGTGGGCGAAAAGGGCGAGCTGGTCTTCTCCTCCGTGGGCAAGGAGGGCATGCCCCTTCTGCGCTACCGCACGCATGATATCTGCCGCCTGACGGACGAGAAGTGCGAATGTGGGCGCACCTTCATGCGCATGATGCGCATCACCGGCCGCAGCGACGACATGGTCGTCATCCGCGGGGTGAACGTCTTCCCCAGCCAGATCGAGAGCGTGCTCGTGGGCATCCCGGGCGTCGCGCCGCATTATCTTCTGGTGGTAGACCGCGTGGGCTCCTCCGATACGCTGGAGATCCGCGTGGAGGTCACGGAGGAGATGTTCTCCGACACGATCAGCTCCATGCAGGCGCTGAGCAGGCTCATCGCAGAGAGAGTGAAGTCCATTTTGGGCGTCGCGGCCAAGATCGTGCTGGTCGAGCCAAAAACTTTGCCCAGAAGCGAAGGAAAAGCAAAACGCGTGCAGGATAATCGAAAAATTTAACGAATAAATAATAAAGGCGCGCCTCTTTGCGGGGCGAAGGGCGCGCGGAAAAGAACGGAGGAGAACGAAATGCTGGTCAAACAGATCTCGGTCTTCATTGAAAATACGAGGGGCAGCCTCTCGCGGCTCACGGGCGCGCTGGGCGACGCCGGGGTGGATCTGATGGCCCTGAGCGTGGCGGACACCGCCGACTACGGCATCATCCGCTGCATCACCGGTGACCCGCAGAAGGGCATCGAAGCGCTCAAGCACGAGGGTTATACCGTGCGCACCACGGACGTGCTGGCGGTGGTCGTGCCGGATAAGCCCGGCGGGCTGGCCAAGGTGCTGCGCGCGCTGGAAAAGGGCAACGTTTCGGTGGAATATCTCTATTCCTTCGTGCGTACCCTCGGCAACGGCGCGCTGATCATCTTCCGCGTCACGGAGACGGACAGGGCCATCGCCGTGCTGCGCGAAAACGGGATCCATATGCTCACGCAGGAAGAGGTGTCCCGCCTGTGACAGCGCCCAATCGGCCCGTGCGGCTGGACGTGGACTGGCAGGCCATCGCCGCCAACGTCCGCGCTCTTCGCCGCGCCTATGGGCCGGAGGTACGAATGATCGCGCCCGTGAAGGCCAACGGCTACGGCCACGGCGCGCTCGGCGCAGCGAAGACGGTGCTGGCAAACGGGGCGGACGCCCTCGCCGTGGCTATGGCGGACGAAGCCGTGCAGCTGCGAGAGGCGGGCGTCGGGGCGCCGATCCTCATCCTCGGCGCGAGCGTGGGCGGCGCGGTGGACGAAGCCGTGCGCCATGAGGTCGCCATGGCCGTGCAGGACGCGGCGCAGATCGACGAATGCAGGGCTGCGGCGCGCAGGCTGGGAAAGCCGGCGCTGGTGCATATCCAGATCGACACGGGCATGTCCCGGCTGGGCACGCGCGGGAGCGAAGAACTGCGCACGCTGCTTGAGCAGATCGGCACAGACGGACTGATCCGGGTGGAAGGCGCTTTTACGCATTATTTCGCAGGAAGAGACCGCGAGATCTGCCAAGGGCAGCACGCGCGCTTTGCGCAGGCCGTCGGGCAGATCCGCAGGGCGGGCCACAGGCCGCTGGCGCATTCCGCGGCCACGGAGGCTTCTCTGCTCTGGCCGGAGCTGCGCGACGAGGGCGTGCGCCCGGGGCTGGCCATCTACGGCGGCTGCGCGGATCTTCTGCCGGAGCTGAAATGGGCCATGCGCCTTTGGGCAAAGCCCGTGCGCGTGGCGCGCATCGAACCGGGCGAGACGGCCGGCTACGGCCCCGCCTTCTGCGCGCAGCGCCCCACGACGGTGATGACCGTGCCCATCGGCTATGCGGACGGCTATCCGCGGGCGATCGGCGGCAGGGGCTTCGCGCTCGTGCGCGGTCGGCGCGCTCCGGTCATCGGCCGGGTGTGCATGGACATGCTGCTGCTGGATGTGACGGACGTGCCCGGCGCGTGCATGCAGGACGAGGTCGTGCTGCTGGGCGAGCAGGGCGGCGAGGCCATCCGGCCGGACGAAATGGCCCAATGGGCGGACACGATTTCTTACGAGATCATCACAGGCTTTCACGACAGGATCGCCAGGGGGGATTTCGATGACAAGGGAACAGATAAGGGAGACGATACGCAGTAAAAGGGAAAACATCAGCGTGATCCACGCGGCGGAGCTCTCGGCGCGCATCTCGGAAAAGGTGCTGGCGCTGCCGGAGTTCAGGCGCGCGGCCACGGTCATGAGCTATGCCTCGCTGATGGGCGAAGTGAGCACGGAATCGCTCAACAGGAAGATCCTCAGCGACGGCAAGACGCTGCTTTTGCCCAAAGTGCGCAAGGAGGCCGGTTTGATGGACGCGGTGCGCGTGACCGACCTGAGCCTGCTGCGCCCGGGCAGGATGCGCATCCCCGAGCTGGAGAACGGAGCCGCTGTGGACGGCGCAGACATCGAGCTGATGCTCATCCCCGGCGTCGCCTTTGACCTCAAGGGCGGGCGCATCGGCTTTGGCGGCGGCTATTACGACCGCTTCCTGACCGGCACGGGGGCGCTGCGCGTGGCGCTGGCCTTTGAGATGCAGCTGGTGGAGGACGCCTTTATGCAGGAGCACGACCAGCCGGTCGATCTGCTCATCACGGAGGAGCGCATCTGCGATTTTCGCGCCTGACCCCCTTTTTCGGGCGCGTGTTTTCGCCGCAGGAAGCTGCGGCGGCTTTCGTGCGGCCTTTTATCCGGTAAAACCCTTGTAAAATACCCCTTTTTTGGAAACAGCCGCCGCGCGATCATGCGGCGGACAAAGAATAGGAGAATGGGAAAGATGTCAACTGGAGCAAGGATGACCCTGAGAACGTATGTGATGTATCTGGCGGACGCCATGATGTGCGGCCTGTTCATGATGTGGTTTTCGGACTGGATCGTGGTGCAGAGCATCATCTGCCTGCTGCTGCTGGTGGGCTTCTGCCTGATGTGCTATAACGAGGGCGGCTGGAACGGCGAGAAGGACTTCACGCTGGACCGCACGGCGGAAAAGCGCATCGCCGAGGGCAAGATGGAACAATCGCGCTTTGAGCGCCAGTTCAACAAAAAGCATGCGCTGGCGTGCTTCCTTGCGGCCAGCCTGCCGCTTTGCGCGCTGGCGACGGCCAACCTGATCGCCTCGCCGGGCTATCCGGAGCTGCCGCCGCTGGAGACGGAGCAGACGCAGGAGCAGCAGGATCCCTTCTATTATGACGAAGAGAGCATCATGACCGAGGAAGAAGTCGCGGCGGTGCGGGAGGAAGCCTCCAGCGCGATCCTGCGCGTGATCACGCGCGTGGTGTTCGTGCCGCTGCTGCCGCTGTACACCATCCTGCACGGCAACCAGACCCTCCTGTATGTGCTGTTCATCCCCTTCTCGTTCGTCATGCCCGCCTGCACGGCCATCGGCTATCTGCGCGGCCCGCAGATCCGCGAGAAGAAGATCGAGCAGATCGCCCGGGGCAAGGTGCGCAAGAAGAAGAGCCTGCTCGTGGGCGAGGGCTACACGCAGAACCAGAACCCCAGGGCGCGCAAGCAGCCCAAACCAAAGGTATAACTTCCATAACTTCCTATAAACTTGCATGAACGCCGCTGTTCGGGTATAATGTACGATAGTCAATTATATTCGGACGGCGGCGCTTTGCCGCTGTGCGGCTCACGGAGGCTATGCGCATGCGCATTATCGGCGGCACGGCGCGCGGCAAGGCGTTGCTTGCGCCCGAAGGAACAGACACCCGCCCGACCGCGGACAGGACGCGCGAGGCGCTGTTCAACATCCTCATGCGGCACACGCCCGGCGCGAGGGTGCTCGATCTGTTCGCCGGCTCCGGAGCGCTCTCGGCAGAGGCGCTCAGCCGCGGGGCGAAGAGCGCGCTGTGCGTGGATCTCTCGCCGCAGGCCTGCGCGGCCGCGCGCAGGAACACGCAGCTCAAGGGCGTGGAGGGCAGCGCGCAGGTGCTGTGCATGGACTGGCGCAGGGCCCTTTCGCAGATGCACGAGCCGTTCGATATCGTCTTTCTCGACCCGCCCTATCACATGACCGAGGTCTACGGCGAGGCCTTTTCCGCTCTGGCGGAGCGGGGGCTTCTGCATGAGGAGAGCGTCGTGGTGATGGAATACGAGCAGCAGGCGCGCCTCCCGCTGCCGCCCCGGGCCGAGGTCTTCGACGAGAGAAAATACGGAAGAGCGCGGGTCATGCTGGTCCGCCTCGGGAAGGAAGAGGACGGACGATGAAGGTGATCTACCCCGGCAGCTTTCACCCGCCCACGCTCGGACATATCGACGTGATCCGGCGCGCGGCCGCGCTCTTTGATGAGGTCGTGGTGGCGGTGCTGGCCAATCCGGACAAGACCTATTCCATCTCGCCCGCCGAGCGCGTGCAGATGCTGCAGGACTGCCTTGCAGGTCTGGAAAACGTGCGCGTCGTGGCGGACAGGGGGCTGCTGGCCGTGCTCTGCCAAAAAGAAGGCGCGGACGCCATCTTGCGCAGCTTGCGCAGCGGGGCGGATTTTGAATACGAAGCGCCTCTGGCCGAGGCGAACGCCGCCATCGGCGCTCCGCCGACGCTCTATCTGGGCGCGGCGCCCGCCCTTGCGCATATCAGCTCCACCATCGCGCGGGATATCGCCGGGCACGACGGCCCGCTGGAGAAATTCCTGCCGGAGCAGATCATCGAGCGCGTGCGGCAGGCTTTTGCATAAAAACAGAGCGACATTTATTTTTACCGACGCTCCGGCGGAGCGGATCAGGAAAGGGGATAGCCTAAAATGGCTGAGAAGTTTGAACGGAATTTCGACGAATATCTGCAGGAGCAGGAAGCGCAGGAGGAGCAGCAGCCGCAGGAGCAGTTTGACCTGCCCTACAGCGACGGCGACGACGAGCGGACGAACCTGATGAACCTGCTGAACTTCCTCGAGGAGGAGCTCACCCGCGCGCGCCCCGTGCCGATGACGAACAAGCGCATGCTCGACGCGGCGATGTGCATCGATATCATCAATGATATCCGCTCGAATCTTCCTCTGGCGATCCAGTATTCCGAGCAGATCCTGCGCGACCGCGAGCGCATGCTCAGCGCGGCCGAGCAGACGGCGGCGAACAGGCTCGCCAGCGCCGACGTGCGCGCCAATGCCGCGCTCGATGACGCGCATGAGCGCGCCGAGCGTATCCGTTCCGACGCGCAGATCCACGCGGATAATATCGTAAAGGACGCCGAGCTGCGCGCAAGGGCGCTCATCGATCAGAACACGATCAAGCTCGAGGCGCAGAAAAAGGCCGCCGAGATCATCAACTCGGCAAAGCTCGAGGCGCAGGAGCGCCGCGCGCAGGCTGCGGACTATTGCGATCAGCTGCTGCGCGACGCGGAGGAGACGCTCTCCGTCGCCTATGACGAGGTGCGCCGCAGCAGGCAGCTGCTGGGGCAGGCCCGCCTTGAGGAAAGGCAGTAAAGAGCGCGTATGACCAGGCAGATGATGATCGGGCAGACGCCCATCGGCGGCGGCGCGCCCGTTACGATCCAATCCATGACCAATACCGACTCCTGCGACGTGGAAGCCACTCTGCGTCAGATCCGCCGCCTGCATGCCGCGGGCTGCGATATCATCCGCGTGTCGGTGTATAACGAGCAGGCCGCGCGGGCCGCGCGCGATATCGTGGACGGCAGCCCCATCCCCGTGGTGGCGGATATCCACTTCGACTATCGTCTGGCCATCGCGGCGCTGGAGAGCGGCTGCGCCAAGGTGCGCGTGAATCCGGGCAACATGGGCGGAGAGAAGGGTCTGGCCGAGCTGGCCGCCTGTCTCAAGGCGCACCATGCGCCTGTGCGCGTGGGCGTGAACGGCGGCTCGCTGGACAAGGACCTGGTGGAAAAATACGGCGTGACCGGAAGGGCGCTGGCCGAGAGCGCGCTGCGCGAGGCGCGGCTGCTGGAAAAGCACGGCGTGAGCGACATGGTGATCTCCGTCAAGGCGTCCGACGTGCTGCGCACGGTGGAGGCCTGCCGCGAGGTGGCCCGGCTCTGCGATTACCCCCAGCATATCGGCGTCACCGAGGCCGGCACCGTGGACACGGGGCGCATCAAATCCGCCGTGGGCATCGGCGCGCTGCTGCTCGACGGCATCGGAGACACGATCCGCGTTTCCCTCTCGGGCGATCCGGAGCCCGAAGTGGAGACGGGGCTGGAGATCCTGCGCGCGGTGGGCCTGCGCACAGACCACGTCGAGATCACCTCCTGCCCCACCTGCGGGCGCACCACCATAGACGTCGAGGGCATCGCGCGCAGAGTGCGTGAGGCGACAAAGCATATCCGGGTGCCGATCCGCGCGGCCGTCATGGGCTGCATCGTCAACGGCCCGGGCGAGGCGAAGGACGCCGACGTCGGTATCGCCGGCGGGCGCGAGGGCGGCGCGCTGTTCAAAAACGGCCAACCGGCCGGCGCGGTCAAGGGAGACCTCGCGCAGGCGCTCATCGACGAGATCATCGCAATGGCAAACGAACGAAAGGCTTGAACATACGGGAGTGAACTGAACAATGGAAATGTGGCGCGAGCTTCTCCGTCCTCTGGACAGCGGGCTCGCGCGCGTTGTTTCTCTGGACAGGGTGCTCGTCTCGCGGGACGGAAAGCGCATGCGCATTTTGCTCAACAGCGAGCGCATCCTGAACGAGCAGGAGGAAAAGGCGCTCTCCGAAGCGATGGAGAAGGGCTTTCCCAAGGTGCAGACGGAAACGCGCGTGCGATATCCCGCCCTTGCGGAGGATTTTCAGGCGGACGTGCAAAAATACAGCTCTTTGATCCTCGGCCGGGCGGCGCGCAGCTTTCCCGGCGCTTTGCCGTATCTGCAGCAGGGCCGGGCGGAGATGACGCTGCGCGACGGCGCGCTGCAGCTGCGCATCGCCGGAAAGACCGGCGCGGAGTATATCCGCAAGCGCGGCGTGGACAAGGGGATCGAGGAGATCGTCAGGGAGCTCTTCTCGCTGGGCTGCACGGTGCTCGTGCAGGAAAAGGGCGGCGAGGAGGCGCGATTGCGCGCTATAGACCAGCAGCGCGAGGAGGAAAAGGCCTTCATCGCGGCACTGGCACAGGCAGCGGCCAACGCCGAGGCCGAGGGCGCTGCGCGCAAAAAGAAGGAGAACGCGGCCATCCTCGGCAGGCCCATCACCGACCCGCCGGTCGAGATGAGCGAGCTGACGGAGGACACGGGCAACGTCTGCGTCACCGGAGAGGTGATCTCCTTTGACATCAAGGACAGCAAAAACGGCAAGACGAAGATCGTGCTGTTCTCGATGACGGACTTTACCAACTCCATCTACTGCAAGTGCTTTTTGCAGGCGCGGCGGCAGGAGGGAGAGAGCGGCGACGTCGAGACGCGCGCGAAGGAGCTGGCCGAGGCGGTCGGCCCGGGCACATGGATCACCGTGCGCGGAGAATATGCCTTCGATGATTTTCAGCACGACATGGTGCTGCGCGTGAACGACATCATGCCCGCGAAAAAGCCCGTGCGCGAGGACAAGAGCGAGCAAAAGCGCGTGGAGCTGCACATGCACACGCAGATGAGCACCATGGACGCCGTGGCCTCGGCTTCGGATCTGATCAAGCAATGCGCCAAATGGGGCCACAAGGCCGTGGCGGTGACGGACCACGGCGTGGTGCAGGCCTTCCCGGAGGCCTTCGGCGCGGCGAAGAAAAACGGGATCAAGCTCATCCCCGGCTGCGAGGGCTATCTCATCGACGACAGCGCGCAGATCGTACGCAATCCGGACTTCAGGCCCCTGCGCGGCGCGGCGCTGGTCGTGCTGGACGTGGAGACCACCGGCCTGAGCACGACCGGCGACGAGATCACCGAGCTGGGCGCGGTGCGCTTTGAAAACGGCGTGGAGGTCGCCGAGTTCAACACGCTGGTCAACCCGGGCAAGGCCATCCCGGCCAAGGTCGTGGAGCTGACGGGCATCACGGACAATATGGTGCGCGGCATGCCCCGCATCGAAGAGATCATCCCCGAATTTGCAAAATTCTGCGAAGGCGCGGTGCTCTGCGCGCATAACGCGCCCTTTGACATGGCCTTTGTGGGCCGCGCGTTCAAAAAGGCGGGCCTGCCCTTCGACCACCCGCAGCTGGACACGCTGCCGCTCTTCCGCAACGTGTATCCCACGCTCAAGAGCCACAAGCTCGGCAGCGTCTGCAAGCATCTCAAGGTCGTGCTCAACGGCGCGCACCGCGCCAGCAACGACGCCCGCGCCACCGGCCAATGCCTCCTCAAGGCCTTTGCCGACCCGGCCTGCGCCAACGCGGAGACGCTCGCTCAGCTCAACGAGCTCTTTTTGGGCGACGCCGGCGGCACGAGCTATCACATCGTGCTGCTCGCCGCCAGCCAGCAGGGCCTGACCAACCTCAACCGGCTCGTTTCGGAGAGCCACGTCCATTTCTTCCACCGCGGGCCGAAGATGCCGCGCGGGCTGATCCAAAAATACCGCGAAGGGCTGCTCCTCGGCAGCGCCTGCGAGGCGGGCGAGCTGTACAGGGCCGTATTGCGCGGCGCAGAGGAGAAGGAGCTCAAGCGGATCGCCTCGTTCTACGATTATCTGGAGATCCAGCCCATCGGCAACAACGAGTTCCTCCTGCGCGAGGGCACTGTCAAGAGCGAAAAGGAGCTGCAGGCCATCAACCGGCGCATCGTGGAGCTGGGAAAGAGGCTGGGCAAGCCGGTCGTCGCGGCGGGAGACGTGCATTTTAAGGACCCGGGAGACGCGATCTACCGCGCCATCGCCATGAACGCCAAGGGCTTTGACGACTGCGACGAGCAGCCGCCGCTGTATCTGCGTACGACGGAGGAAATGCTGGAGGAATTTGCCTATCTGGGCGAGGAGGAGGCGCGCCGCGTCGTCATCGAGGCGCCCAACCGGATCGCCGATATGGTGGGAAAGATCTCGCTCTTCCCCCCGCATCCCGAGGGCAAGGAGACCTTTCAGCCCTTCTGGGAGGACGCCGAAAACGACATCCGCACCCGCACGCACGAAAAGGCCACGCGCATCTACGGCGACCCGATCCCCGAGATCGTGCAGAAGCGCATCGACAAGGAGCTCGGCGCGATCATCGGCTACGGCTTCTCCACGCTCTATGACATCGCCGTGAAGCTGGTGGAGGAATCCAACAGAAACGGGTATCTGGTGGGCTCGCGCGGCTCGGTCGGCTCGTCGCTGGTCGCGTTTTTGACGGATATCACGGAAGTGAACGCGCTGCCGGCGCATTATGTCTGCCCGAACTGCAAGCGGGTGGAATTCGATGTGCCGGAGCAGTACACCTGCGGGCTCGATTTGCCCGCGAAGGACTGCCCGGACTGCGGCGCGCGCATGAACAAGGACGGCTACAACATCCCCTTTGAGGTCTTCCTCGGCTTCAAGGGCGACAAGGTGCCCGATATCGACCTGAATTTCTCGGGCGAATATCAGGGCACGGGCCAGCATTATATCGAAACGCTCTTTGGCAAGGGCAAGGTCTTCCGAGCGGGCACCATCGGCACCGTGGCGGAGAAGACGGCCTTCGGCTATGTGCTCAAATACCTTGAGGAGCGGGGGAAGACGGCCTCGCAGGTGGAAAAGGAACGGCTGGCCAAGGGGCTGACGGGCGTCAAGAGGACGACCGGCCAGCACCCGGGCGGCATGGTGCTCTGCCCGGAGGGCTACGAGATCTACGATTTCGTCGCCATCCAGCACCCCGCGGACGACCTGAACTCCGAATTTATCACCACGCATTACGACTTCAACTCCATGCACGACGTGCTGGTCAAGGTCGATATGCTCGGCCACGACGACCCGACCATGCTCAAGGACCTGCAGGATCTGACGGGCATCCCGCCGCGCGAGGTGCCGCTGAACGACCCGGAGATCTTCAAGCAGGTCATGGGCCTGTTCGCCGGGCCGGAATGCATGGGCGTGAACCGCGAGGACACGGGCATTTCCACCGGCACGCTGGGCATCCCGGAATTCGGCACCTCCTTCGTGCGGCAGATGCTCGTGGATACGAAGCCCACCACCATGGAAGAGCTCATCCGCATCTCCGGCCTTTCCCACGGCACGGACGTCTGGCTGGGCAACGCGGCGGATCTGGTCAAGAACGAGATCGTGCCGCTGAACAAATGCCTGTGTACGCGCGACGATATCATGAACCAGCTGATCCAGTACGGCGTGGACAGCAAGGTCGCCTTCGACACGATGGAATTCGTGCGCAAGGGCAAGGCCGCCAAGGGAGACGGCCTCAAGCCGAACATGCTCGAGGCCATGCAGGCCAACAACGTGCCGCAATGGTTCATCGATTCGTGCAATAAGATCCAATATATGTTCCCCAAGGCGCACGCGGTGGCCTACGTCACCTATGCCCTGCGCATCGCCTTTTTCAAGCTCTTTTATCCGGCGGAGTATTACACCTGCTGGCTCAAGCGCAACAAGGAGGATTTCTCCGGCACGGACATGGTCGCCTCGCAGGAGGCCATCCGCGACAAGCTGCGTGAGATCGCCGAGATGGAACGCGACGAGCGCGAAAAGAAGGAGGGCCGCAAGAACATGCTGGATATGCTGCTGGAGATGAGCCTGCGGGGCGTGCAGGTGCTGCCGGTGGATATCTACGAGAGCGACCCGGAGAAGTTTATCCTGCTGGAAGGCAAGCGCATCCTGCCGCCGCTGAGCTCGCTGGACAACCTGGGCCTCACAGCCGCGCAGGCCTATGCCAAGGCGCGCGAGGCGGGCAGGTTCATCTCGCGCGAGGACATGCTGCGGCGCAAGGTGCAGCCCTCGGTGATCGACGCCTTTGCAAAGGCGGGCGTGCTGGGCGAGCTGCCCGAGAGCAGCCAGCTGAGCTTTTTCAGCATGTAAAAAAAGGAAACGGAACACGACGGCGCGCGCGAGCGTCTGAAGAGATGAAGAAAAGGGAGGTGGACGTCTGTGTGGAAGAAACGGTTTTTGGGGTTGCTTTTGAGCGGAGCGCTGCTCCTTGCCCCTGCGCGCGCGCAGACGTACGCCGCCCGCAGTGGGGAAGAGGCGTTTCTCTACGACCGAAGCGGCGCTGTCCTCTGCCCGGAGGGCATCTACAGCGATATCTTCCCCCTCGCGCAGGGGCTCTTTGCCGCGCGGGAGGAAGAGGGCTGGCGGCTGCTGGACGAAAAAGGCGAGAGGCTGAACGAGGAATTGTATGAGGACGTGTACGCCGTCGGCGAACAGCTCTTTCTGAAAAAAGGCGGCTTTTACGCCGTCGCGGATCTCTCTGCGCAGCCGCTCACGCAGCATCTGTACACGCAGATCGTGCCCAACGGCGAGGGCGGCTATCTCGCCCTGAAGACCGACCCGAACGACGACCGGGGCGACGGGGTGTATCTGATCAGCGGAACGGGCGCGGAGCAGGCGACGGGCACGGTCGTTTTATATGGCCTGAACGGGTTCTCCTGCGGCCTCTCGGCGGCGGTGGGCTCCGGCGGAAAAAAGACGGGCTATCTCGCGCCGAACGGCACATGGGCCATCACCGCGCAATACGGCTACGGCGCGTCGTTTATCGAGCAGGGGCTCGCGGCGGCGACGGCAGACAGCGGCGCGGGCGTGATCGACGTGCAGGGCAATTGGATCGTCTCGCCGAAATACGAATCCGTCTCGCTCTGGCCGGGCAACGCGCTGATCGCTGTGGAGGCGGCGGACGGCCGGGTCGGGCTGATGGACGCGCGCACGCGCGAGCCCGTCTGCGAGATCGAAAGCGGCTATGCGCGCACGAGAGAGCTGCGCGACATGGCGCTCGTCACGCGGGAGGAGGTCGTGCAGCTGTATGCCATAGACGGACAGATCCTCGCCGAATGGGACGCGGCTGCGGGCGCTTCCGTACGCGCGCTGTGCGAGGGCTATCTGACGCTGCATCTGGGCGAGGAGGAATATCTGCTCGACGAGCAGGCGAACATTCTGGCCGGGCCGTATGCGGGCATCGTCCCTCTGGAGGAGGAGCGCTTTGCCGCGCGGCATGCGCTTGGCTGCGACCTGCTGGGCGAAGAGGGCCTGCTGCTTGCCCAGACGGAATACGAAAAGATCCAGCCCGCAGGCGCGGGAGAATATCTGGCGTGGATCGGCGAGGAGGCCTTCCTCATCGACGGCGAGGGGCAGGAGATTGTGAAACTGGCACGAAATTGAGCCCGACAAAGGCTGTAAACGGACGGAAAAACGGTAATCATTCCGTTAATCGCCAAATGTTTGTTGTATTTGGGCGCTTCCTGTGCTATACTGGATACTGCTCGAGTACTTGGAAGGAACTGTCGCCCTGCGGGCGGCTTGTTTCCGCATGGCTCTGCGCGCCTCTTTGCTGCGCGGGGCCGGAGGATGTATGCCTGAAAGAGCGCGGCGGCGAGCCTCGCTCTTTATATATATCGGCCTTTGCCGATACTTTTGGATACGCTCCGGGGCCTTCAGGAACGCCCGGAGGAATTTATCCATCTGGAGGATGCTGTTTTTGCCTAAAAAAGAATCGGGACTGGGGTATCTGGAACAGATTGCCGTGAAGACCGCTGCGGACATGGGCTTCGAGCTGATCGAGCTGGAGCTGGCGAAGGAACCGCAGGGGCTCTTTTTGCGCTTTCTGATCGATAAGCCCGGCGGGATCACGATCGACGACTGCGAAGTGTACCACAAGACGATGCAGCCGCACACCGAAACGGTGGACTTTGATTACATGGAAGTTTCTTCCCCCGGCGCGGACAGGCCGCTCAAGAAGCCGGAGGATTTTGCGCGCGCGAAGGGAAAGCGCGTGGAGGTGCGGCTGTACAAGCCGGACATGGGCGCCAAGATCCACGAGGGCGAGCTGATCGGCCTGGAAGAGGGCGCCGTGGCGATCCGCAGCGACAAGGGAGAGACGCTCTCCTTCGCGCTCAAGGCGGTCGCCATCGTCAAGCCGCTGATCGAGTTTGACGAAGAGGATCTGCAGGACGAATCCGCCCCCGAAGGCGGAGATGAATAAGAGGAGGCTGTTTGATCATGGCCAACGAAAAGCTGAATTCGCTGGAATTTATCACCGCTCTGGACGATCTTTCCAAGGAGCGCCGCATCGATAAGGAGCAGCTGATCAGCACGATCGAAAACGCGCTGATCACCGCCTATAAGAAGCACTTTGGCAAATCCGCCAACGTGCGCGCCGTCATCAACCGCAAGACGGGCGAGATGGAGGTCTCCGCGGCGAAGTCTGTCGTGGAGGAAGTGGAAGACGAGCAGATCCAGATCTCTCTGGAGCAGGCCCGCGCCATCGACCCGCGCTATGAGCTGGGCGATATCGTGGAGATGCAGGTGCATACGCGCGATTTCGGCCGCATTGCCGCGCAGACGGGCAAGCAGGTCATCGTGCAGTATATCCGCGAGGCGGAGCGCGGCGCCATCTACGACGACTATATCGAAAAGGAAAACGAGATCCTCACCGCGATCGTGCAGAGGGTGGACGGCAGGCAGGTCTATGTCGAGCTGGGCCGCACCGAAGGCGTGATCGAGCCCAGCCAGCAGATGCCCGGCGAGAGCTATGCGGTGAACGACAGGGTGAAGGTCTATGTGCTGGAGGTCACCCGCGCGAGCCACGGCCCGCAGGTGCTCGTCTCGCGCACGCATTCGGGCCTGGTCAAGAGGCTCTTTGAACTGGAAGTGCCCGAGATCCGCAGCGGTATCGTGCAGATCAAGGCCATCGCCCGCGAAGCCGGCTTCCGCACCAAGATGGCCGTCTTCTCCACCGACCCGATGATCGACCCGGTCGGCTCCTGCGTCGGCCCGCGCGGCATGCGCGTGGAAAACGTGGTCAGCGAGCTCAAGACCGAGAAGATCGACATCGTGAAATGGTCCTCCGACCCGGCCGAGTATATCGCCAGCGCCCTGAACCCGGCGCGCGTGCTCAGCGTGTTCGTCTCGGAAGGAGAAAAGGCCGCGCGCGTGATCGTGCCGGACAACCAGCTCAGCCTCGCCATCGGCAAGGAAGGCCAGAACGCCCGCCTCGCCGCGAAGCTGACCGGCTGGAAGATCGATATCAAGAGCCAGAGCCAGGCCATGCAGGCCGCTCTGGAGAGCGAAGAAGAAGCGGAAGAAGCACAGGCGCAGCAGGAAGAACAGGCCGAGGAATGAGCCCGGCAGCGGGCCCGCTCTGCTCCATAGGCGCGGCCTGCCCTCCCGCCCTGCGCAAGGAGGCGGAATAATGCTCAAACAGCGCAAGGTGCCGATGCGCATGTGCGTCGGCTGCCGCGAGATGAAGCCCAAGGCGGAGCTGCGGCGCATCGTTAAATCGCCCGAAGGGGTCATTTCGGTCGACCGCGTCGGCAAGGCCCCGGGCCGCGGCGCGTATCTCTGCCTGAGCGCGGAATGTCTCAAAAAGGCGGAAAAGGCGCGCGCGCTGGAGCGTGCGCTGGAAACGAAGATCGAGCGCGAGGTATACGAAAAGCTCGAAGGCGAGATCGGAGAAAAGGAATGAACGAAAAGTTCTTCAATTTGCTGGGGCTGTGCATGCGGGCGGGCAGGCTCGTCAGCGGCGAGGACGGCTGCATCAAGGCCATCCGCGCGGAAACGGCCGCTCTGGCGATCTTAGACGGCTCCGCGTCGGACAACGCGCGCAAGGCGCTCTCCGACGCCTGCGCCTACCGCAGCGTGCCGCTGCTGGAAACGCAGCCGGACGCGCTCGGGCGCGCCGTGGGCAAGCCGAACCGCAAGGCCGTCGTCATTACGGACAAGGGCTTTGCGCGCGCGCTGATCAAGGCCGCGGAAGAATAAAAAGACGCAGTACAAATTCAGGCCATCGGGCGGGAAGTCCCGCGCGCATGGCGCTATCGAAACTCGGGGGTGCAAGAAGGGCATGGCGAAAATTCAGGATGCAACGAAAAATCTGGGAGTCAGCGCGGGCATGCTGCTGGAATCTGTCGGCAAGAGCCGCAGACAGGCGCAGGACGTGCTCAAGGAGCTGACCAGGCTGCGCGACGAAAAGGTGCGCGCGCAGAAGGAAAAGGAAGCGGCGGAAAAGAAGGAAGCGCTCGCCAAGCAGTATGAAGAGGCGGCTTCGTTCATGACGGCCTATTCCTCCGATCAGCCGGTGCCCGAAGTCGAAGCTCCCGCGCAGGAGAAGGCTTCTCAGCCGCAGGCGGAAGAGAAGAAGGAAGAAAAGAAGCAGAGCGAGCCGGCAGCGGAAGAAAAGGCGGCGGAACAGCCCAAGGAGCCTGCCGCCGAGCAGCCCAAGGCCGAGCCCGCGCAGGAAGAGCCCAAGCCGCAGCAGGCCCAGC
>JAUMYC010000348.1 GCA_030528845.1 Eubacteriales bacterium | reverse complement strand
TGATCTCCAGGAAGATCTTGCTCATCTGCTCGGCGGTCGCCGCGTCGACGGTCGCGTTGGTGACGACGATGCCGCCGAACACGCTGACCGGATCGGCCTCGTACGCCAGACGATAGGCCTCGGCCACCTCGTCCGCCACGCCCACGCCGCAGGGGTTGCCGTGCTTGACCGCGACGACAGCCGTCGTGTCAAACTCGCGCAGCAGCTCCAGCGCGCCGTTGGTATCGTTGATGTTGTTGTAGGACAGCTCCTTGCCGTGCAGCTGCTTAGCGGCCGGCAGGGTGCCCGCGATATCGGTCAGATCGCGATAGAACGCAGCCTTCTGGTGCGGGTTCTCGCCGTAGCGCATCTCCTGCACCTTCTCGAAGGTGACGGTCAGGTTCTTCGGGAAGGCGAACTCCTCAGCGTCCTCCAGCTGGGCGCGCAGATACTGCTGGATCATCGCGTCATACTGCGCGGTGTGCTCAAAGACCTTGTACTGCAGATAGCGCTTGGTCTTCAGGCTCACGTCGCCGGTCGCCTCAAACTCATTCATCACCAGATCATAGTCCGCCGGATCGATCACAACCACGACGTCCTGCGCATTCTTCGCCGCAGCGCGCAGCATGGTCGGGCCGCCGATATCGATGTTCTCGATCGCGTCCTCAAACGTCACGCCCGGCTTCTCGATCGTCGCGCGGAAGGGATAGAGGTTGATGACGACCAGATCGATCGGCTCAACGCCCAGCTCCTTGATCTGCGCCATGTGCTCCTCGTTGCCGCGGATGGCCAGCAGGCCGGCATGGATCATCGGATGCAGCGTCTTCACGCGGCCGTCAAGGCACTCCGGGAAGCCGGTCACGTCGCTCACGCCGGTCACCGGCACGCCCGCATCGGCGATGGCCTTCATGGTGCCGCCGGTGGAGAGCAGGGTAACGCCCTTGGCATGGAGGCGCTTGGCAAACTCCACAACGCCCGTCTTGTCCGATACGCTCAGAATAGCACGCTTGATCATGTGATTCTTCCTTTCCGGGGCAACGCCCCGCACATCAGTACATTTGGGGATATTCATTTCAATAATACCGGCCCTGTGCGCAGAACGGGAATTCTGCCGCGACGGGCCAGCGGTTGCCGGCTGCCTGCCGGTTTATTCTTCTGCCGTTTTACATGTCGCGTCCCAGCAGATAGCAGTCCGTGCGGATCCACTCAAAGCCCGCGCGCCTGAACATCTGCATCGCGCTCGTATTGCGGCGCACGCTGTTGGCGCGCAGATACGGCACATTCTGGCTGGAAAGCTGCATGAGCGCCTCGTCAATCAGCGCGCAGGCCACGCCCTTGCCGCGCCACTTGCTCTCCACGCAGATCATCTCCAGCACGGCCTCGTTCTGATTGCCGGTGACCAGCATCTGGCCCACGAAGTCGCTGCCGTAGTACATCGCTCTTGCGATGAACACCGGCTCCTTCATCCGCTCCTCAAGCCACTCGCTGGCATGCTCCACATAGCCAAAGTCCTTGAGTCCAAGCAGGAACTCCTCGCGTCTGGCGCGCGTGCGCAGATCCACGTCGATGGCCTTGGTGCCCATGGGGCTATAGTTCCTGCGGCGATTGCGCATATCCTGCGGCACATGGAGCACAAACAGCTCGTCGCCGTCAAAGTCGTCAAAGCCCATGCGGGTGAAGTACTCGTGGCGCTGCGCATCGTCAATCGCGCATCGCGTATAGAGCCGGGCGGGATGACCGCCCTGCTCCTCCTTGATGCTCTCCGCGCGTGCGCACAGCGCACCAAAGAGCGTATCGCTCGCCGCCGGGTGCGCATGCATGTTCAGTTCGATATCCAGCGGACGATCCGGCAGCATCTTTTTGAGCAGCCTGTGCGTCAGGCCGCCCTGCCCGATTTCTACGCCCGCATCATCGATGATGGCAAAACTGTCCTCGCGCAGCGCGCCGCCCACGCCGCGGACGGGATGATAAATTCTCATATTCTGGAAGACACCCTTCGTCTGTTGATCCCTGTGCGCGCACGGCCCAAAACGGCCTTTTTCTG
>JAUMYC010000347.1 GCA_030528845.1 Eubacteriales bacterium | reverse complement strand
ATCTGAAAAAGCCACAATGTCCAAGTCATCATCTGTCTTCAGCTTGGGCATGTGAATCTTGGTGTCTTTGTTCACACACAGCCTGTTGTACTTGTCCACAGAGAGATAAGCTGGATGATGTAAACGATGAAAGCGAAGAATAGAAATGTATTGCGCAAAGTGCCGACGGTTCTTTGAAGAGGAAGCAAGACCGGAGCATGGGTCGACCGGCCGTGCGGCGTGCTTTTGGTTTGCAAATGCGGCGGGCATGGTGTATAATGGCAGAAATATACAAGTCGGCCTATAGGGTTGATATGATTAAAGAAACGGAGTGATGCGGCCATGCGCAGAGCGCTGCTCAAGGGCAGGAACTTATTTTCGGGACTGAGTTGGAAAAATTTTTTGGTTTTGTTTGCGGCGGGCTGTATCAACGCCATCGGCGTCACGGTCTTCCTCGCGCCGGTCGATCTCTATGACAGCGGCATCTCCGGCACGTCCATTCTGCTCTATCAGATCACGCCGGAATATCTTACGCTCTCCTTTTTCCTGCTCGTGCTCAACACGCCCATTTTCCTCTTTGGCCTGAAGCGGCAGGGCGTGGCGTTCACGGTGTATTCTATTTTCACTGTTGCGGTCTATTCCTGGGCGGCGTGGATGATCACCGATATCCTGCCCATCGACGTGAGCATCGCCTCGCCCCTCGCCGGGCAGGATCTGCTCCTGTGCGCCCTGTTCGGCGGCATCATCTCCGGCGTGGGCAGCGGCCTGACGATCCGCTATGGCGGCGCGATCGACGGCATCGAAGTCCTCGCGGTCACATTTTCCAAGAAGCTGAACGTGACCGTGGGCACCTTCGTGATGGTATACAACGTGCTTTTGTATATCGTCTGCGGCATCGTGATCGACAGCTGGATCCTGCCGCTCTATTCCATCGTGACCTACGCCGCCGGATTGAAGACCATCGACTTTATCATCGAGGGCATCGACCGCTCCAAGGCCGTGATGATCATCACCAACAAGGGCGAGGAGATCAACCGAGTCTTTATCGAGGAATTCAAATGCGGGCCGACGAAGTTTGACGCACGCGGCGGCTTTTCCGACCGGGAAAAGACCATCATCTACTTCGTGGTCAACCGCTTTCAGATCTATCGGGTCAAGAATATCGTGCATGAGATCGATTCGGAGGCCTTTGTGACCATCACGGAGGTGGCCGACGTCTTCAAGACGGGCAAATGAGCGAAAAGAGGGGGCGGCGTCGCCCCTCTTTTTGCGTTGGGAGCGCGGGGAGAGTTGCTTTTCCCGCGCAAAACGGGTACTATTATCGCATGCGGGGGAATATAAATAAAAGGAAAGAAAGGCGCTGAAAAAAATGAATTTTATGGAGATCGCAAACGCGAGGCAGTCTGTGCGCAGCTACGAGGCGGGCAGGCCCGTTGAACAGGAAAAGATCGACGCTATTTTGGAGGCCGCGCGGCTCGCGCCCTCGGCGTGCAACGGCCAGCCCTATCACGTTACCGTCTGCAAAGGGCAGGCGGCAAAGGACGTGGCGGCGCTGTGCGTGGGCAGGGGCGGCATGAACAAGTTTGCCGCGCAGGCTCCGGTGATGCTGGTCGTCTCCGAGGAAGCGTACTGCGCGTCGGCCGGGCTGGGCGCGAAGATCAAAAACAACGACTATCGTTCGCTCGATATCGGCATCGTTACGGCGTTTCTGTGCTGCGAGGCTGTCGCGCAGGGGCTCGGAACGTGCATTATGGGCTGGTTTGACGATGAAAAGGTGCGCGCTGTCTGCGGGCTGAAGCATCCTGTGCGGCTGGTGCTGTCGCTGGGCTATCCTTCGGCGGAGGAAAAGCAGCGCGAAAAGAAGCGCAAACCGGCAAAGGAGCTCTTTTCCGAGGTGGGTTAGTATTATAATAAAGGTAGAAAGACCGGCTTGCGGCATAGTCTGCAGGCCGTTTTTTTTGCGGAGGCGCGCCCATGCAGGGGCTCTGCCCCTGCACCCCGTTGCGCAGGGCTCCGCCCTGCACCCTGCCAGAGGGGCTCTGCCC
>JAUMYC010000346.1 GCA_030528845.1 Eubacteriales bacterium | reverse complement strand
CAAGACGACGCTGCTGCGCATGATCGCGGGCGAGCTTGCGCCCGACAGCGGCTCGGTTGTCCGCGGAGACACGGTGAAGGTCGGCTTCTTCCGGCAGGAATTCCCGGTCGTCGACGAGAACATGCGCCTGATCGACTTCATGCGCGATATTGCGGAATACGTGCAGACGGAGGACGGACGCTTCTCCGCCAGCCAGATGCTCGACCGCTTCCTCTTCCCGCCGGATGTGCAGCTTACGCCCGTCAACCGCCTCTCCGGCGGCGAAAAGCGCCGGCTCTTTCTGGCCAGCGTGCTGATGGACGCGCCGAACGTGCTGCTGCTGGACGAGCCGACGAACGATCTGGACATCGCCACGCTGGAGATTCTGGAAGATTACCTGACGACGTTCAAGGGCGCGGTTGTGGTCGTCTCCCATGACCGCTCGTTCCTTGACCGCGTGGCGGGCAGGCTCTTCGCCTTTGAAGACGGCGCGCAGGTGGTGCAGTACGTCTGCTCCTTCTCGGATTACCTTGACGAGCGCATTGCCCTGCGCGAGCAGGCGGCCAAGGCGCAGAAGGCGGAAGCATCCGCGCAGCAGTCCCGCAGGGAAAGGCCGCGCGAGCTGCGCATGAGCTTCAAGGAGCAGCGCGACTACGACACGATCGACGCGAGGATCGCGGAGCTGAACGCGCGGCTTGAGGCGCTTGACGGGGAGATCATGGCCAACGCCAGCAACTATGTGAAGCTGACGGAGCTTTCGTTGGAGAAGGAAAAGACCGAGCAGGCGCTCATGGAGGCGGAGGAGCGATGGCTCTATCTGACCGATCTCAAGGAGCGCATCGACGCGCAGGAAGCGCAGAAGAGAGGATAAGTAAAGGGGCTGTCAGAATAAAACCGAGCATTCTAAGAAAGAATTTACCTAAGTATACCATGCTGTTTGAGGCATGGGGCTCTGCCCCATCGCCCCGCCAAAGGGCTTTCCGATCGCCCTTTTTTTACCTTCGGTTGCATGATTATTCAGGTTTTCTTAGAATATCTGGTTTTTTATCCTGACAGCCCCTGTGCGTTATGCGTCTTTTCTGGATACGAACAGGTTGATGATCACCGTGCCGGCGGCGGCGATCGCCGCGGCGAGGACGAGCATGGCGTTCAGCCCGAGCGCGTCGATCACGATGCCGCCCAGCGAATTGCCCGCCGCCGCGCCCAGCGTATACAGCGCCGTGGCGAGCGCCTGACCCTTGGCCATGTCGGCGGCATTCACGCGGCTGCGGGCGAAGTAATACAGCGAGGGATAGAGGAAGCAGTAGGTGAAGGTCTGCAGAAGCTCGATCATGTAGATGGCGCCGATGCTCGCCGCGCCGATGAGCAGCAGCGCCTTGAGCACGAAGAACACGCCGGACAGGCGCATGAGGATCGCCACGCCGGTCTTTTTCTGGATGCGCTCAAAGAGCAGCAGGAAGGGCGCGGCCGTCGTGCAGGCGAGGAAGAGCGCCGTGCCGACGTTTTCGCTGCCGCCGCCGATGCGCTCAAAGAGGTTGATCAGGTAGTTTTCCGCCATGGTGTGCGTCGCGGCGAGGCAGGTCACGCCCAGCATCGTGAGCATATAGAAGCGGTAGCGGCGGCAGAAACCCGGGATCGACAGGCGGGACGCGGGGCGCATGCGCACCTGCGCCGCGCCGGGCGCGGCGGTCTGCTCAATGCGCGGATAGCGCAGCACCAGCACCATTTCAAACGCGATGAGCAGCAGCATCAGCAGCATCATCGCGCCCGCGCCGAAGGCGGAGACGATGTACCCCAGCCCCAGCGAGGCAAAGGAGAAGGACAGCGAGCCGAAGCCTGAGCCCATGCCATAGTCGATGCGGTAGCTGTTTTCGCTGTAGTAAGCGCACAGCGTGTTGCTCAGCGACGTGGGCAGGGAGAACGCCAGCGAGCCGAGCAGGAAGAGCGCGCCGACGGCGGAGGTCGCCG
The DNA here is from genome assembly GCA_030528845.1 of Eubacteriales bacterium. The sequence goes on along the minus strand of JAUMYC010000346.1, from coordinate 80 downwards.
CGGGACTGAAGATCTCGATCGCGCCGAGGGCAACCATGGCGGCGGCGAGGAAGGAAAGGATCATCCGCGGGAGCAGCGCG
>JAUMYC010000105.1 GCA_030528845.1 Eubacteriales bacterium | reverse complement strand
GCAGGCGCGCCCGGAGAGGTCTGCCGCCGCCAGAATGAGCGCTTCGTCCATGGGCAGCAGCATTGAGCCGTAGCGCTCTATGCCCCGCTTTTCGCCCAGCGCAGCCTTGAACGCCTGCCCCAGCGCGATGCCGATATCCTCCACGGTATGATGGTCGTCCACAAAGGTGTCCCCCTTGCAGGTCACGTGCAGGTCAAACCGGCCGTGCCGCGCAAAGAGCGTGAGCATATGATCCAGAAAGCCGCAGCCCGTGTCGATGCTGCTCTCCCCGCGCCCGTCCAGATCCAACGCAAGGCGAATGTCCGTCTCCGCCGTTTTTCGAATGATCTCTTGTTTTCTCATCTTGTCTCACCCAATATTTCTTCCATCGCCCCGATCAGCGCCTGCATCTGCTCGGCGCTTCCGATGGTGATGCGGTTGTAATCGCGCAGCCTCGGCTTATCAAAATGCCGCACGAGCACGCCTTTTTCGCGCAGGCGCGCGTATATCTCTGCTCCGGGCACTGCGCCGTGCCGCGCAAAGACGAAGTTGGCCATGGAGTCGATCGCCTCAAAGCCCAGCGCGCGCAGCTTTTCCAGCGTCCATGCGCGGTTTTCAATGATCTCGGCGCAGCAGGCGCGGAAATAGGCCTCGTCCTCCAGCGCGCCCACGCCCGCGGCCATGGTCATGCGGTTTACGTTATATGGGTTCACGGAATATTTGATCGTGTTCAGATCGCGGATCAACGCCGGATTTCCCGCGCCGAAGCCCAGCCGCGCGCCCGCCATGGAGCGCGATTTGGAGAACGTCTGCACGACGAGCAGGTTGTCATAGCGGCGGATGAGCGGCAATGCGCTCTGCCCGCCGAAGTCGATGTACGCCTCGTCCACCAAGACCACGCTTTCTGGGTTTGCCGCTGCGATCCGCTCGATCTGCTCCAAAGGCAGCAAAAGGCCCGTGGGCGCGTTGGGGTTGGCGATCACGACCAGCCCCTTTTTGCCGAAATAATCCTCCGGCCGAATGGAAAAATCCTCACAAAGCGGTATCTCTTCATACGGCACGCCGTTCAGATCCGCAAAGACGGGATAAAACCCGTAGGTGACGTCTGCAAAATACGCAGGCCTGCCCGCGTCCGCAAAGGCCATGAACGCGAAGTTCAGGATCTCGTCCGAGCCGTTTGTAAAGAGGATCTCGTCCGGGCGCACTCCCAGCTCCGCGCAGGCCGCCTGCACGAGGTCCGCGCAGGTCGGGTCGGAATAGAGCTGCAGGCGTTCGGCCTCCTCCGCTGCGCGCCGTACAGCCTGCGGCGAGGGTGGGAAGGGTGATTCGTTGGTGTTGAGCTTGATGTATTTGCGCTCGCGCGGCTGCTCGCCCGGCGTGTAGGGCACGAGCTTTGCGTATTTTTCGCTGAAAAAACGGCTCACTGCGCATCCTCCTCCGTGCGGATCATCGCGCTCCTCGCGTGTGCGGTCAGGCCTTCCGCCGTTGCAAACGCGGCGACGTCCTGCGCCACGCGCGCCAGAGCGTCGCGCGTAAAGTAGGTGTACTGGGTCTTTTTCACGAAATCATCGACAGAGAGCGGGCTGGAGAACTTCGCCGTGCCTCCGGTGGGCAGAGTATGGTTCGGGCCGGCGAAATAATCTCCCAGCGCCTCGGGGCAATTGCGGCCCATGAACACGGAGCCGGCATGACGGATCTCCGAGAGGTAATCGAAGGGCTCGTCCACGCACAGTTCCAGATGCTCCGGGGCGATCTCGTTTGCGATATCGATCGCCTTTTTCAGGCTGTCCGCCACGATGATCTTGCCGTTGTCGTCGATCGATGCGCGAGCGATGGCCGCGCGCTCCAGCAGCGGGATCTGCCTTTCGAGCTCCTGCTGCACCTGCTCGGCCAGCCGGGCGCAGTCCGTCACCAGCACCGCGCTGGCCATGGGGTCGTGCTCCGCCTGCGAGAGCAGATCCGCCGCGACATGCGCGGGATTCGAGGCGCCGTCCGCCACGATGAGGATCTCGCTCGGGCCTGCGATCATGTCGATGGACACCTTGCCGAAGACCTGCTTTTTCGCCTCGGCCACATAGGCGTTGCCCGGGCCGACGATCTTATCCACGCAGGGCACGCTCTGCGTGCCGTAGGCGAGCGCGGCGATGGCCTGCGCGCCGCCGATCTTGAAGACCCTGTCCACCCCGGCGATGCGCGCGGCGGCGAGGATAAACGGGTTCACCGTTCCGTCCTTGCCGGGCGGCGTGACGATGACGATCTCCGGCACGCCCGCGATCTTTGCGGGAATGGAGTCCATCAGCACGGTGGAAGGGTACGCCGCCGTGCCGCCGGGCACATACAGACCCGCTCGGTCGACCGGGATCACCTTCTGGCCGATGACGACGCCGTCTTCATCGTTTATAATGAAGGAATTGCGCTTCTGCCGCTCGTGAAATTTGCGGATATTCGCCGCAGCGCGCCGAAGGATCTCCAAAAAACTCTCGCCGACCGCGCCCATCGCCTCGTCGATCTCCCGCTCGCTCACCTGCAGCGCGCTCAGCTTCGCGCCGTCGAATTTCTCACAATACGCAAACAGCGCCTCGTCTCCCCTCGCTCGCACGTCTGCAATGATCTGTGCGACCACCACTTCCACATTCACCTTCGGCTCCGTCCGCGCAAAAATATCCGCATTGGCGACCTCGCCGTATTTCATGATCCTGATCATTTTTCCACCGCCTGCTGCTCGATCCTGCGCACAAGCGCCTCGATCGGCTCATTTTTGAATTTATAGCTGGCCTTGTTCGCCACAAGACGCGCGCTGATCGGCACGATCGTCTCGATCACGGAAAGGTCGTTTTCCCGCAGCGTCGCTCCCGTCTCCACGATATCCACGATCACGTCGGACAGGCCGAGGATCGGCGCGATCTCGATCGAACCGTTGAGATGGATGATGTCGATATCCCGCCCCTTGGAGAGATAATAGCCGCGCGCGATGTTGGCAAACTTCGTCGCCACGCGCAGCGTGCGCCGCATATCCTCGCGAAAGCCGTTCATCGCGGCCACCGCCATGCGGCATCTGCCCATCTGCAGATCGAGCAGCTCATAGAGCTCCGGCTCGTATTCCAGCAATATATCCTTGCCGACCACGCCCACGTCCGCAGCGCCGCGCTCCACATAGATCGCCACGTCGGAGGGCTTCACCCAGAAATAGCGCACGCCGGCCTCTTCGTTCTCAAAGATGAGCTTGCGGCTGTTTTCCATCACGGCCGGGCAGGAAAAGCCGGCTTTTTCAAACATCGCATAGGCCTTTTCCCCGAGCCTGCCCTTGGGCAGGGCGACGTTGAGCAGCTTGTCCATCACTTTTCCGCCCCCTTTGCCATGTCGATCACTTCTCTGCAGCGCAGCCCCTCCGGCATCCTGCGCAGCGCGCGCACGCTCCTGCCGGAATTCGCGATCGCATCCGCCGCGGCGCGCACCTGCGCAAGCGAATCGCCCGCGCCGTAGAGCAGCACCGCGTCCACATCGTATTCGCCCTGCTCTTCGCCGAGCCGCTCCAGCGCGTCCATATACACCGCAAAGCCGATCGCCCTGCTGCTGCGGCCCATCTTCTGCAAGAGCAGGTCATACTGTCCGCCGGAGAGCACGCTGTCGGGCAGGCTTTCGATAAATCCCTTGAACACCAGCCCGTTATAATAGTTTTCATCGTTGACCACGGAGAAATCGATGTGGATCATGTCGGCAAGCTCCGTCTCGTTCAGCGCATTCATGATACGGCTGAACTCCTCCAGCAGCTCCTCGTCCACATAGCGCTGCAGAAGCTCCAGCGCCTTGCCAAGAGTCTCGCCAACGCGTCCGCTGATCCCGATCAGCCCGCACAGCGCGGCGACGTCCTCTTCGGCGACATCGCAGGAGAGGCAGATGCGCGCGAGCTCATGCCGGTTTTTCTCGCCGATGCAGGCGATGACCTCTCTGCGCCTCCCCTGTTCCAGGCCGATCGCATCAAACAGCGCCGTAAGCAGCCCTACATGCGAAATGTCCAATATCGCATGTGGCGAGATCTCCCGCAGGCTCTTCGCGGCCAAGAGGATCGCTTCGAGCAGGTCGTATTCGCTCAGGTCGCCGATGCTCTCCAGACCGACCTGCATGATCTCCCGAAAAGCGCTCGAGCCGCGCGCCGCGCGATATACATTTTCGTTGTAGCAGAGCTTGTCCACGACGCCCTGCCTGTCCCGCGTGTTTTTCACGATGGACAGCGTGACATCCGGCTTGAGCGCCATGAGCTTGCCGTTTGCATCCGTGAAGGTGATGATGCCTTCGGAGATGAGAAAATCCTTGTTCCGCGCGTAGAGGTCGTATTCTTCGAATTTGTTCATTTTGTATTGGAGATAGCCGTAGCGCTCATACAGAGCGCGCAGCGAGAAGACCAGCTTCTCCTGCAGGCCATAGACAGGCTGCGCCATGGGTGCGATCCCTCCGAACCGTTTTTTGATTTTGCACTTTAGCATACTAACACACCATAGCACTTCTGTCAACAGCAAACCTTGCCGGAGGATCAAAAAAACAACGCCCCGCGCAGCATGTTCCGCCGCACGGGACGTTGCCGTTCCAAAGAAGATTTGCTGGTTGATCAATCCTTGCGCAGGAAGCGGACGCCATAGGGCGCAAGGCGGATGAAGGTGGTATGCTCGCCGGTCTCGAGGTCGGTCGCGGGGCTGCTCAGGCACACGGACTGCGGCTCGGTGTTGAAGTTCTGCACGACGACAAAGCTGCCCTGTTCGCCCTTGCGCAGGGTCGCCGTCACGTTCTTCGGGAGGATCGCGTCGTCGAGCGCGCGCTCGAGGTCGATATCCTGCGCGATCTCCTCGTACAGATCCACATAGAAGGACTTCTCCGCGCGGGCGCACAGATAGTACGCGGCGCCCTTGCCGAAATGGTTGATCGTCAGCGCGGGCGTGCCGGCGTAATAATCCTCTTTATAAAGGCCCAGCGCCTGCGCCGTGGAGAGGTGCACCACGTCGCACAGGTCGGTCAGCTTGTATTCCGCGCCGCTGGCGTTCATGACCATCGCGTTGCTCTGATAGGGATAAAGCGCGTCGATCTCCTCGCTGTACAGGCCGAAGACGTCCTGCAGGCCGTTGGGCGCAAAGCCCTGGAAGCACAAATCGTTTTCGTTGACGAGGCCGCTCCAATAGGTGCCCACGAGCGTGCCGCCGTTTTCCACGAATGCGCGCAGCTTTTCGACGATCCCCGCGCGCTGCATATACAGCATGGGCGCGACGACGAGCTTATAGCCGCTCAGGTCGTAGGACATGTCCACCACGTCCACGGCAATGCCCATGCGCCAGAATGCCTCGTAATGCTCAAGGATCGCGTTGGTATAATGCATCGGGTCGCCGGAGCGGTTCTTGATATCCACGCCCGGCGCGTTGATCAGGCCCTGCATCTGGTCCAGCGCCCAGCGGTTTTCCCAGTCGAAAATGATGGCGACCTCGGGCTTGAGGTTGGTCTTGCACAGTTCTGCAAGGGTCTCCAGCCTCGCGCCGACGGCGCTGACCTCGCGGAAGACGCGGGTGTTGGAAGTGCCGTCGTGGCCGACGACCGCGCCGTGGAATTTCTCCGAGGAGCCGCGGCTCTTGCGCCACTGGAAATACTGCACGGAATTGGAGCCGTGCGCAACGGCCTGGAAGGAGGAGAGCTCCATCATGCCCGGCTTTTTCATGCGGCAGATGGGATGCCAGTTCGTCGCGCCGGGCACGCTCTCCATCAGCAGGAAGGGCTCCTGCTTGATCGAGCGCATCAGATCATGCGAGAGGGCGGCGTTTGCGGCCACGCTGCTCTCGTCCTGCGTGTCGCTGTGCCAATAGGGATAGCTGTCCCAGGAGGCGATGTCCATCACGTCGCGGAACTTGAAATAATCCAGCCCCTCATAGAAGCCCATGAGGTTTGCCGTCACGGGCAGCTCGGAGCCCGCCGCGCGGATGGCCGCCTTTTCCCATGCGCAGAAATCGACCGTGCGGTCGGTCACAAAGCGCTTCCAATCCAGCACGAGGCCGTGCACCTCGGTCTCTCCGCGGTTGAGCGGCGGCTCGATCTGGTCGAAGGAATTGTAGGTATGGCTCCAGAACGCCGTCCACCACTGCTTGTTCAGCGCTTCGATGGTGCCGTACTTCTGCTTGAGCCAATTGCGGAATTCCGCCTGACACAGCGGGCAATAGCAATCGCCGCCGAATTCGTTGGAAATGTGCCAGAGGATGACGCCGGGGTGCTTGCCGAACTTTTCGGAGAGCTTATAGTCCATCTCCCAGATCTTCTTGCGATAATAGGGAGAAGTATAGCAATGGTTGTGCCTGCCGCCCATCTGGTTGCGCACGAGGTCGGCGTCCACGCGCAGAACCTCGGGGTGCTGCTGCGCCATCCAGACCGGGCGCGCGCCGGAGGGCGTAGCCAGCACGGTATAGATGCCGTTTGCGTACAGGCTGTCGATGATCTTCTCCAGCCAGCCGAATTCATAGCGGCCCTCTTCCGGCTCGAGCGCGGCCCACGCGAAAATGCCCACGGACGCGGCGTTGACATGCGCCTGCTTCATCAGCTCGATATCCTTCTCCAGAATGTCCGGCCTGTCCAGCCACTGGTCCGGGTTGTAGTCGCCTCCGTGCAGCATCTGTTCGTTGAGGATCTTCCATTCCATTTCCCATCGACCGTCCTTCCCTGTTGTGTTTCAGCCTTCGTCTTTCCTGTTTGCCTTTGCCTGCTCCGCCGCGCGGCGGATGCTCCATTCGTTCTGCTCCAGCAGCGCCAGCGCCTCTTCCTCGCCGCAGCCGCAGATCTCCTGCGTGATGCGCACGACCCGCGCGCGCAGCTTGATATTCGTCGGGCGCAGATTGATCATCAAATTTTCATACACATTGCCGTTTTTGATCATCGCGCAGGTGGTCAGGATATTGAGCACCATCTTGTGCGCAGTGCCCGCCTTCATGCGGGTGGACCCCGTGATCGCCTCCGCGCCGGTCTCCGTGCAGATGCACAGGTCGCTCTCGCGTTCGATCGCGCTGCCGCGGTTGCAGCTCAGCGCAACAGCGACGGCCCCCGCCTTCTTCGCCTCGTTGAGCGCGCCCACGACGTACGCCGCTCCTCCGGCCACCGAGATCCCCACGACCACGTCCTTTTCGCAGACATTATTTTCGCGGATATCGCGCCGGCCGGCTTCCTCGCCATCCTCGGCGTTTTCACTCGCGGTAAACATGCATTGCGGCCCGCCCGCGATGATCCCCACCACCAGCGAGGGGGACACGCCGAACGTCGGCGGGCATTCGGCGGCGTCCAGAACGCCGAGCCTGCCGGAGGTTCCCGCGCCGATAAAGAACAGCCTGCCGCCTCTTGCGATCGCCGCCGCGATGCAATCCACCGCACGCGCGATGCTCTCCCGTTCGCGCTCCACCGCGCGTACGGATTCATAAAACTCGTCCGTGATCACGCCGACCATGTCCGGCGTGGACATCCTGTCGATATGCATGGTCCTCGGATTGCGCATTTCCGTCTTCAGCATGATGCGTCCGCCTCCCTGATCTTCCGATAGCTGCGCATGAACTCCTGCGCGAAGCCCTCTTCCTGTCCTCCGTATTGCCGTGCGCACAGCGCGCACGCGCCGTAGATCTGCGGCGTCTGCGGGATGATCGTCTGCAGCGCGGGCAGCAGCTTCGGATAGAGAAACGTGCCGAGCATGTCCACACGCGCGGTCAGCCCGCCGGAGAGGATCAAATTCCTCGCCCCGGGCACGAGCTGCGCGGCGCTGTTGATGAGAAACGCCAGCCGTTCCATGTTCCGCTGCAATATCTCGCGCGCTACTTCGTCTCCCGCTTCCCATGCCGCGAGCACCTTTGGCGCAAATCCGGCGATCTTTTCCGGCGGCGCCGCATACAGCCTGTGTACGTTCTCCCAAAGGTTGCCGCCCACGGCCTCTTCCAGCAGGGCGCACAGCGCAGTCTGCGGGCCGATGCCGTCATAGGCGGCGAAGACGGCGCGCACGGCGTCCCGGCCGATGTCATAGCCGCTCCCGCCGCAATCGAACGCATAGCCCCAGCCGCCGATGCGCGTGAAGCCGCTCTGTGTGCGCGCAAACACGACCGAGCCCGTGCCGCAGATCGCCGCGATGTCCGCCTGCACGCCGGGCGCGCTGTAAAAGACGTTCATCGTGTCCGAGCTGATGGAAAACGGCAGCTGCGCGAAGCGCTCGCCCATCGCCGCGCGGATGGTCTGCTGATGGTTCGGGTTGGAGCAGCCTGCGACGCCCGCATGCACGCCCGCGAGCGCTCCGGACGCATCCGTCATCTGCCGGATGCCTTCCGTCAGCACGCGCAGCGTCTGCTCCATGCCCACGGAGTTGGGATTGCTGCCGCCCAGCACGAGCCTGCGCACAGCCTGCCCGCGCCGGTCAAAGAGCACGAATTCCGTCTTTGTGCCGCCGCCGTCTATGCCCAGCAGCAGTTCTCCGCGCTCACTCCGCATGTCCGCTCCTCCCTTTTGCCTGCCGCCGTGCCCGATGAGCCGACAGCCATTCTATCATGTTTGTCGAAATCCTCGCTTCGCGGGCTTTCGACCCGGAATCCGCGCGGCGGATTCCTAAACCCTATTATACCATGTTTGTCGAAATCCTCGCTTCGCGGGCTTTCGACCCGGAATCCGCGCGGCGG